>NZ_JAUBTU010000001.1:35832-196948 GCF_036705085.1 Microcoleus sp. B6-A1 | reverse complement strand
AATACTTGGGCTGATGTCATCAACCGCGCTAACTTGGGTATGGAAGTAATGCACGAGCGCAATGCTCACAACTTCCCTCTCGACTTGGCTGCTAGTGAAACAACTCCTGTAGCTTTGGTTGCTCCTTCTATCAATGGCTAAGTTTTAGCTTTTGATTGACAAATAGCGCTCCTAGAAATAGGGGCGCTTTTTGTTTGGGGAAAATCTAATTTAACACTACTAATGCTTTGCAAAAGTTGGCTTACAGTTTACCTAAATAAATTTTTATCTGACCCTTTATGGACAACGACAAAAATTATTGAGATAGTTATAGAGTTCGCGAAATAAGGGACATTTTTTCTGGACTTCATTTGGATCGATTTCCCTCAATAGCAAAGGTGTATGATCTCCTTTAGAAAAGCGTGCTTTATCGCGATCGACCTCATCTTGAACACTTGACTCAATTAAAGCTTTTGATCGTTTTTCTCGACAGCAATCTCTTTGAGGAGCATATTCACTAAATGATTCGGGATTCTCAAAAGAAACTTTTTTTTCTGTACTCAGCCACCAACACATACGTTTATGTCTGGCTCTAAAATCTGAATGTTTAGCTATTGAATTATTCCAATCAGCAATAATCCAAGCTTCGATTTCCGGCGCGGCAAACCCAACAAATTTTTCGATTTCAGCACATTCGGGTATTTTTGATAACTCTGTCAATATTTTTGATTTTTGTATCTGAGAATCACGACAATCCAAATCATCGAAAACTAAAATTAAGTCGCATTTATTTGGTTCTGCTTTTAAGGCAATAGGCAATTCTTGCTTGATTTGTTCGATTAAACTTTTACCTGTTCTGCCGTAACTACTTGCCTTATTAGCTTTAGGGCCAGGTTTTTGACGAACTGGTGTTTTTCGTTCAAATCTACAGCCCGGAAAAGTTTTTTCTAAAAAAGGAAAGAATCCTCTAACCTCAGCCTCACCGCCACCAGAGAAAACCCACACTACCACGGCCATCCTCCAATGCTTGGATCGCCAACACGGTATAAGTCGCCCAATTGCCATCCCTCTTCAAGTTTTGGCTCCAGCAGTTCTTTTGAAAGAGATTTGACTGAGAAATACGTTCTGTTTTCGGGATAAAAACAAAGAACATTCTCTAAACGATCGGTAAAGTGATCTAAAAGGTCGGGACTATGTGTGGTAATAATTATCTGAGTTCTGGTGGCAGCTTTTTTAATCCACTCAGCTAAAATTGGCATCCACGAGACGTGCAATCCTAATTCAGGTTCATCAATGACTATCAAAGAAGGAAGGAGTGGAGAATGTAATATAGTTGCCCAACAAAGCATCCTGACAGTTCCATCCGACATTTCATTTAGGTAGAATGCTTCATCATCAATACCTTCAAAATACCATTCTACAGTGAGAGATAGGCGACCAGAAGGTAAAGCTCTAAGGCGACGAGTTTTTGGCAGGATGGACTTCATTGCCTCGTTAATGCTATCTTCAAAATTGATAGATTTTTGGTTTAAATTGTACAAGACTAAAGGCAGATTATCTCCCGATGCAGATAAGTAAATATCACTTCCACCTATTTTAGGTTCGGCGGTTCTAATTGAATTCAAATTCATGTTATTGGCATTATAAAAATGCCATTTTGAAATAAATTCAATTAATTCTCTTCTAATTTTGTAAATAGGTGTAGTTTCTGGTGGTAATAGACTATTTTCAAGCAGTGTCGGAATTGTCAACAAACCAAAAGAATTGGTAGGAATGTTATCTAAAGGTTCAAACTGAGTTGGCTCTTGACCGAGAGACTTGTAAACAGATAAAACTCCTTGCCCTAATTCTCTGTTATGCAATTTATAGTAATAGAAAGGTTGCCTGCTGGAAGTTTCCTGCAAATCTTCTCCGCCATATAGATATTCTTCAGAGATGCTCGCCCTTACTTTTTCTCGATCGGTATAAAGTTTGAAATCAAGAATTGCGCTGTCTTTTTGAAGATTACCACTTTGGTTAATTTGCGAAAAACAGTAGGCCATACTGACCTTTGCCGGACTTTCAACATTGACATCTAAGATTTTATCACCGCCAAATTTAGAAATAGCATCCTCAAAACTACTCACGCCGCGATTTTCATCGGGAATAGCTATTAGGCAATCTTTTAAAAATTTTAAACAACTGATAAAATTGCTTTTGCCTGAACCGTTTGAGCCGATAAATATATTAAGGTTGTTTAAATTTACAGATGGATCTAAGTGTAGATTTTTATAATTCTTGGTTGTCAAAAATCGAAGAATTGGTTGATTCATACGATCGCTCCGGTTATACTTCAGAAAGGTTAGGGCAGGCAAGATGCCTACCCTACAATAATTTAAAATTTGCACCTACAGCTAATAGCCGATCGCCCAATCTAAAAATTAAAAGGTGAAAAATTAATTTTTCACCTTTTAACTCTCGATTTTCAAATTACCCGTTACTGAACAAACTTCTTGAATGCCAGAGTCACGTTGTGGCCGCCAAATCCAAAAGAATTCGACAGCGCCACATCAACTTTTAGATCGCGGCTTGTATGAGGAACATAGTCCAAATCGCACTCAGGATCGGGATTTTCCAGATTAATTGTCGGCGCGATTTTGTCATTGGCGATCGACATTACCGTCGCCACCGCCTCAATGCCCCCAGAACCGCCCAAAAGATGGCCGGTCATCGACTTGGTAGAACTAATTGCTACTTTGTAAGCGTGGTCTCCCAAAGTCTGCTTAATCGCTTTTGTTTCAGTAGAATCGTTGGGAAGCGTGCTCGTACCGTGAGCGTTGATATAGCTCACTTGATCCGGCGTCAAACCCCCATCCTTGAGCGCTAAAGCCATCGCGCGCGACGCACCGTTCCCCCCCGGTACTGGAGAAGTCATGTGATACGCATCGCAAGTTAAACCGTAGCCGACGATTTCTGCGTAAATCTTCGCGCCACGCGCCAGAGCGTGTTCCATTTCTTCTAGAATCAGAATGCCAGCACCTTCGCCGACGACAAAACCATCCCGATCGCGATCGAACGGACGAGAAGCATGAGTCGGGTCATCATTGCGAGTCGAAAGCGCCCTCGCCGCAGCAAAACCCGCCACGCACAAAGGTGTCACCGCAGCTTCTGTACCGCCACAAATCATTGCTTGGGCGTAACCCCCCTGAACTAAGCGAAACGCATCGCCCACGGCATTTGACCCGGCAGCGCAGGCCGTCACCGTACAAGAGTTTGGCCCTTTAGCGCCCGTGTGAATCGCCGTCAGGCCCGCGGCCATATTCGCAATCATCATGGGAATCATAAACGGGCTGCATCGATCGGGGCCGCGATTCAGATATATCTCTTGCTGGTCTTCTAAAACCTTCAGGCCACCAATGCCAGTGCCAAGAATGACACCCACCTGTTCTGCGTTCAGGTCGTTAATCTCAAACTTCGCATCAGCAAGAGCTTGTTTGCTCGCTGATACCCCAAATTGAGCAAAGCGATCCATCCGCTTTGCTTCCTTGCGCTCTAAATAGTCGTGTGGGTCGTAACCCTTCACCTCTGCGGCAAAGCGGCAGTCGTGCCGCGACGGGTCGAATAAGGTGATCGGGCCTATACCATTCTTCCCGGCAAGCAACCCGTCCCAATATTCAGACAAGGTATTGCCGATCGGTGTAATCGCGCCGAGACCCGTGATAACAACGCGCTTACGCTCTAAATTTGTCATGATTTCAGTTTCAAAAAATTAAACACCCAGAACGCAGAACAAAAGAGGAGTTTCCAGTTTTCTAACTTCTCTCCTCTTAGGGGAAAAGACAGGTATTTTATGCTTTTGGAGCTGCAAGTTGGCTGCTGATGTAATCTACACAAGCTTGAACCGTAGTAATTCCTTCGGCTGCTTCGTCGGGAATTTCAATATCAAACTCTTCTTCCAAGGCCATGACCAGCTCTACTGTATCTAAGGAATCTGCTCCTAAATCGTTAGCAAAGTTGGCTTCGGGCTTGACTTCGCTCAGCTCGACTTCCAGTTGCTCTTTCACAATTTTCTGGACTCTAGTCAAAATGTCGTCTTGGCTCATAACATCGTGTCCTCATTGGTTGCTGCGTATCTAATCTTATCCGAAAGGGGGATCTGCAGGACAAAGGCTGGCCGCTTTTCTAAGTGACACGGGCCAGGGACAATTGGGACACGGACGATCGCAGCAACCCTACGACTAAGGAAAAAACCCATAGCCCACAATCAATCATCTCGTTTAGCAACCTGATAACGTTGAGGAACCGGAATTTTGGGTCGATGGTGCGTCAATCGATTTTAGATTTTAGATTTTAGATTTTAGATTGAAGCTAGGACTTGCGCGAGATAAATTCGGAGGGCAAGTTTCTCGGATACAGGTTTTTTATTTCACCGGTCCTGAGTCTGCTTTCGGAATGAATCACGTGGCGGGTATCCTGGATGCTTGATTGTCAGTCTTCAACTCAAAATGCTTGAGAAAAGCTGACAATTGGCTCCTAGCTAGGCGGTGATACGTTAATTATAAAGAGGGAAAACTAAGCAGGAAGCCTCCCGACTTCGATCGCTCAAGTTTCTTGTCCCGAACCTTGTGTCCCCTGCAGAAACAATTATGCCATCCCCAAATCTCAAATATGCTTACTTTCCCGGTTGCGTTCCCCAAGGGGCGGCCCGTGAACTTTACCTGTCTACCCAAGCGCTGACTCAAGCGTTGGGGATTGAACTGGTGGAACTAAAGAAAGCTTCCTGCTGCGGTTCTGGCACTTTCAAGGAAGATTCGCAGTTACTCGAAGATACTGTCAACGCTCGCAATATTGCTTTGGCTGAGGAACTGAATCTGCCTTTGCTGACGCATTGCAGCACTTGTCAAGGGGTAATCGGTCATGTGGACGATCGCCTCAAGGAATCTCAGAAAACCGATCCCAACTACATAGAAAAAGTCAACGGTTTACTGGAAAAACAAGGCTGTTCGCCTTACAAAGGCAGTACCGAGGTGAAACATCTGTTGTGGGCGATCGTTGCAGATTACGGGCTCGACGAGGTGCAGAAGCGAGTCACCCGCAAGCTTTCGGGTTTGAAGTGCGCGTCTTTTTACGGGTGCTACCTGCTGCGAGCTCAGGATAAGCTGCTTTACGATGACCCGCACCAACCGGAATCGATGGAAAATGTGTTTCGGGCGATCGGGGCAACTCCGGTTTATTATCGAGGGCGGACGCAGTGCTGCGGCTGGCCGTTGGCGAGTTATGCCACTAACCAATCTTTTCAGATGGCAGGCAAACATATTCAAGATGCTCTTGACAATGGGGCTGATTGTATGGTAACACCTTGTCCGCTTTGTCATTTAAATTTGGATTCCCGGCAGCCGGAGGTGGAAAAAGTAATCGGGCGCAAATTGGGTTTGCCGGTGCTGCATTTACCGCAATTGGTGGCTTTGGCTTTGGGTGTGGAACCGAAAAAACTAGGACTCGATCGACATATTGTTTCAACTAAGCCCGTGTTAGAAAAATTAGGCTTTTAGTCGATCGATTTGCGCGGGTTTGTAGTAAGGGCTTTAGTCCTTTCTCATTTCAAATCCCGTTAGATCGGAATTATACCCGAGTGCTAGCGGAAGGCTCGATCGCGCTTATACACTCTTGAGTTGATAGAAGATACCGTCCACAATATCAGTCCTGGACGCACACATACCAAAGAAACCGGGTTTTTTACCGAATCTGCGGGTCACAACCTTTGTTTTTTCGTAAAAAAACCCGGTTTCTGATCCCCGGTGGGTAAGTCCTAAATTTGTCCTTTTGTCCCCAGAGGTGGTCTAGTCTTCTTCTTGTGGGGCAGCAATAGCGCTGGGGAGTTCTCACTCTTTGTCGGTTAAGTTGCTCGACAATGCCATTTATTGGTGATCTTAGCTCGTCATCAGAGATCCCAAATAGGTTCTTTAAGCTATTGACACCACCAAGAGATGAAGCGGTCTAACGGCCAGGGCTTCAGCGAACGGCGTTGCACGGCGGTTAGACCACTGATAACCTATGCCTCAGTTCCGTTGCCAGCCCTTGTGAGACTGCGATTGCTAGACCGCATACCGTAGCCCGGATCTACACTCAAAAGCAAGTGTGGGGCTGGTAGGTTAATATGCAAATCACAGAAATTGTATACAATTACACAAAATAGTTTTTTAAGACTTCCTCACTGCCTAGCTATTGACAAGGAGTAAACAATGAAACGAAACCCAGTAAATCTCACACGTTCGGTATTCCTATGGGCAATGCTAGGAATCATGTGTGGTTTGTTTGGTGCAAGTTATTGGATATTTTTGTCTTACATGATGGTGGGATTTGAATATTTTAGTGGACATTCTCTACTAATCATCATGCCGCTTGCGGGTTTACTCATCGGTTTGCTCATTCATTGGCTGGGAAATCCTGGCGAAATAGGGTTGATTATTGACAATATTCATCTCAATGGTGGGCGGTTACCAATGAACGAGAATCCTTCGATGATTCTGTCGTCGCTAATCAGTATTGCAAGTGGAGGCAGTGCGGGTCCAGAAGCACCAATGGTGCAAGTAACAGGTTCAATTGGTACGTGGTTAGCCGATCGCTTTCAATTGCGCGGAGAGGCACTACGAACTTTGAGTATTGCTGGCATGGCATCTGGTTTTACAGTTTTGTTCGGTGCTCCTTTGGGTGGTACTTTTTTTGCTTTAGAAATCCTGCATCATCAGAATGTTGTGGAGTATTTTGAAGCAATCTTGCCTGCGGTCGTGGCAAGTTGTGCAAGTTACACCATTTTTGTAGCAATTACCCAGCTAGGAATTGGTCCTACCTGGCATTTTCCTCAATACAATGTGGACAGCCTTTATGACTTTGGCGCAGCGATTGCTTATGGAATCGTAGGTGCGCTCATGGGGTGGCTTTTTATCGCTATATTTCGCGGTGTAGGTCGCTTGTTTGATGCCATACCCAGTCCAATCTATGTGCGGACTACTTTAGCAGGGCTAGGACTTGGTGTTTTATCAGCTTTATTTCCGCTCACTCGTTTCTTTGGTGAACATCAAATTGAAAAAATTGTTGAGGGAAACTTTCCTTTGGAATTTCTCTTGATTTTAGTTATTGCTAAAGTGTTTGCCATTAGTACGACCGTAAATGGAGGCTGGCGGGGAGGGATTATCATCCCACTGTTTTTTATAGGAGCCTGTTTAGGAAAGGCAATCGCTATCATTAATCCCGCATCCAACGAGACTTTGGCAATGATTTGTGTAATGGCTGCTCTGAATTCAACAGTTACTCGAACTCCAATTAGTACAACTCTGCTACTGGCAAAATTGACAGGATTTAGCACTTTTACACCGATTCTCTTCGCTAGTCTCGTGGGCTTCTTCTTGGCTCCCCGATCTCCCTTCATTAGCTCACAGCGTAAAGTGGATTAACCAAACGGCTAGAATTCCTCTAATAGCTCGGTGTAGCGGTGAAAAATAGGTGCATTTTGCGAGTGTCGAGTCTAAAGGCTTCTGCCATTACAAATGCACCAATGGCATCAAACAACATCTAGCCGTTGATACCAGTCAGCCTGCCGTTTTTTACCCATTGCACAAAAGCCAGTGGGTCCGATGACTGTGGCTTGATTGAAATGTTGAGTCACAACCTCGATTATTTTCACACTGTGACCCGTCAATATTCCGAAGATTACCATTCTGCAAGGGTAAGGGGTATCACCCGGATAAGATCATCGCAGTTTGGTCAAGAACTTTGAGCCCACTCTCACCAATCCTACTGCCAAACTCAATTTGTATTTCATCAGGGTGATGCTGAAACGGTTGGCAAATGAATAAATCCCAAATGGGTTCTATAAGAGTCCCAGCGTGAATAACTGTGAAGTTTTGTCGCTTTTTCGCGAAGTGCTTCCAGGCACTGCGGTAGACTAACCTTTAATTCTCTGTGCAGGCTATAGCGGTGGCACCTCACCGTCAAATCTGTTAATTCGCAGAGGCAGCAAATTTTTAGTGACTCGTTGGGAGCCTTTATTCAATGTCTCATTCAGTCAAAATTTACGATACTTGCATCGGCTGCACTCAATGCGTCCGCGCTTGTCCGACTGACGTTTTGGAGATGGTGCCCTGGGATGGCTGCAAAGCAGCTCAGATTGCCTCATCTCCCCGCACCGAAGACTGTGTAGGCTGCAAGCGGTGCGAAACTGCTTGCCCCACCGATTTTCTGAGCATCCGGGTTTACCTGGGAGCCGAAACCACTCGCAGTATGGGTCTAGCCTACTAAATATCGATCGACACGCCGATCGAATTACGGGTACCAAAGAGGGGGCGATTAAATTGCCCCCTCTTTTTTTGTCGCGGAATCTGCATTCTGGGGCCGGAAGAAGGTAAAAATGATAAAACTTGAGTTTTATTGCGATCGCTAAGCAGGAGTAGTACGTTAAATGTGCGGAATCGTTGGCTATATCGGCACGCAAGCAGCAAGCGAGATTTTGCTAGCAGGATTGGAGAAACTAGAATACCGGGGCTACGATTCAGCGGGCCTCGCTACCATCTCGGAAGGAGAAATTACCTGCATCCGAGCCAAGGGCAAATTGCACAACCTCCGGGAAAAGCTAGCAGAGATAGACTCTCCGGCTCCCATCGGCATCGGACATACCCGCTGGGCCACTCACGGCAAACCAGAAGAATATAACGCTCACCCTCACCTAGATAATAGCGGGCGAATTGCGGTAGTTCAAAATGGAATTGTCGAAAATTATCGCGAGTTGCGGAAAGAATTGAAAGCAAAGGGACATAAATTTGTCTCGGATACGGATACAGAAGTTATTCCTCATTTAATAGCTGAATTTTTTAAAGAAGCAAGAAGGGAGAAGGAAGAAGGAAAAGATAAAAAAACCGAAAAAGTAGCTGATTTATCGTTTTTGGAAACAGTTTTAAAGGCGGTAAATAAATTAGAAGGAGCTTTTGCCATCGCCGTTATTTGTGCAGATTTTCCAGAGGAAATAATTGTCGCCAGACAGCAAGCTCCTTTGGTGATTGGCTTTGGTGCTGGCGAATTTTTCTGCGCTTCCGATACGCCGGCCTTAGTATCTCACACCCGCACTGTTTTGTCTTTGGAAAATGGCGAATTGGCAAGACTGACTTCGATGGGAGTCGAAGTTTACAGCTTTGCAGGGGAAAGGCTGAAAAAAAGCCCGCGCATCCTGGGTTGGAGTCCGGTTTTAGTCGAAAAACAAGGCTTCAAACACTTCATGCACAAGGAGATTTATGAACAGCCAGCCGTAGTCCGAGCTTGTTTGGAGGCTTATTTAGACAGCGATTGGCAGCCAGGAAATCCGCGCTCTCCCATCAATCTCAACTTGCCCAAAGAACTTTGCGCTGATGTCGAACAAATTTCCATTCTCGCCTGCGGAACGAGCTGGCACGCCTCGCTAATCGGCAAATATTTGTTGGAACAATTAGCTAATATTCCCACTGCGGTGCAGTACGCTTCTGAATACCGCTACGCGCCCGCACCGCTGACAGCAAATACTTTAACTATTGGGGTAACTCAGTCGGGAGAAACGGCGGATACGCTGGCTGCTTTGGGGATGGAACAGCAGCGCCGCGCGGGTTTTACCGATAAATTTCGGGCGAGAATGCTAGGCATTACTAACAGGACTGAAAGTTCGATCGCCCACATGATGCCCCACGTGATCAATACCCACGCTGGTATAGAAATCGGTGTTGCTGCCACTAAAACTTTTGTTACTCAGTTAATGGCATTCTATTTCTTAGCTTTGGATTTGGCGCACCAGCGGCAAACAATCAGCACTGAAAGATTGGCAGAAATTATTACTGGTTTGCGCCAGTTGCCAGCGGAAATTGAGAAGTATTTGGAGATTCAAGAACAGTATGTGGAGGAATTGTCCCACCAGTTTACAGACACCCAAGATTTTATCTTTTTGGGGCGGGGCATAAACTTTCCGATTGCGTTAGAAGGGGCGCTGAAACTGAAGGAAATTAGCTACATTCACGCCGAAGGATATCCGGCGGGAGAGATGAAACACGGCCCGATCGCCCTTTTGGATGCGAAAGTGCCTGTAGTGGCGATCGCCATGCCAGGAAGCGTCTACGAAAAAGTGCTTTCCAACGCTCAGGAAGCGAAGGCCCGCGACGCCCGTTTAATTGGCGTCACGCCCAAGCAAGGTGTGGCGGAAGCCGAGATTTTTGACCACGTTTTGCCGGTGCCTTTGGTGGATGAATTATTGTCGCCAATTGTGACAGTGATTCCGCTGCAATTGTTGGCTTATCACATTGCAGCCCGTCGGGGTTTGGATGTGGATCAGCCACGAAATTTGGCGAAGTCGGTGACGGTAGAATAAAGGAAGTCATTAGTCATTAGTCATTAGTCAGTAGTCATTAGTCAGCAGTCATTAGTCATTAGTCATTAGTGGGTTGTTGGTTGTTGGTTGTTCGTTCTAATAACCAATAACCGATGCCCGATGCCCGATGCCCGATGCCCGATGCCCTATTCCCTCTGGCTGACTCCGCAAATTGCGGCTAACAGCAACCAGCTTGTAGTATTGACTCGGAAATCAAACAGCGTCACATCTACAGTGTTAAAAAGCGTACAGGCGGCGAAGGCTAATAAATAACTGAAAAAAATTAGGCGATCGGTCGCTCTTACCTCTTGACAAACCACCTGATTTTTGCTATTAATTATAGATTTTTGATTGAGCACTAAAGCATTTTCCGCTACTTTCTGTGTGGCTATTTCCTCGTGTTTGATATCCGCAGTAAAAAGCGGCCAATTCGCCAGCAGTAAAACACCTCTAGCCAAAACCCAGCCAACTAAACCAAACAACAAAACCGTTGCCGGTATCCCTGTTTCCGCAGTCAACATCAGCATCAAACTGTGAGGATGACCGAGCCATTCTTGCATCTGAGCTTGATAGAGAGGCGTAAAATTTCGCAATCCCCAACCAGTCCAAGGACGCTGCTGAGTCATCGACCAAGCAAATTCCCACTGAGTTTTTCTTAAAGTAGCTGTCGGTCGATTTGGGAACATCTCGTCGGTGAGTCTCGCCCAAAAGAAAGCAGGGACAATTATTCGCAAATACTGCCGTAAAGGTTCGGGGCCAAAGGCAGACAAAAAAACTGTGCTAGCGACACTCAAAACGGCAGCTAATAATTTTTTATAACCCACATAAAATGCAAAAGCCAAAACTGCCAAAACTGCCATTCCCCAAGCATTGCGAGAATTAGTAAAAATCAAAGCAACAGCATTTCCGATCACTGCCAAACTTAAAAATAGGAATTGGGCATTGGGCATTGGGCATTGGGCATTGGGCATTGGTAAGTGGTGACGACTGACAACTGACAACTGACAACTGACTTCTCCCATCCACAGTCCCAGTGCTAAAATAAAAGCAATTGTCAGATAGCAAGCTAAAATATTTGCGTACATAAATACAGAAGCCATACGGCCGGGGGGATTGCCTTGGGGTTCGAGTACCCAGCCAAAAACAGGCTGCAATTGATCGATGCCGCTCCAGCCTAAAAATTGCTGTCCCAAACCTAAAATTATCACTGGAATTGAACTAATTACAATCACCCAAGACAATTGCCGCAATTGAGGCAGAGTTTGAATTAAACTGCTAAAAGCGACAAACAATATAAAGAACGGCAAGAAATTGTACAACCCTATAAAAGCCTCGATGCGGTTGTGGGCAAAAACCGCTGTGATGACTAGCAACGCGCTCACAATTGCAAATCCTCGATTCAACGGGCGGCGACTAATTTGACGGAACTTTTGCTTCCAAGTGCCGGCCAATCCCAGGAATAAACCTAAAGCTCCCAAAATCGGAATTAAGGGAAAAATCAGCATCCCCACTTGGGCTAAATTCCAAGGGATTTGCAGGCGGGGATCTGGATGTTTTTGGAGGCGAGACTTGAGATTTTCGGCTGTCAGTTTGGCAGCTAATTTCAACCGATTTTTGATATTCACCCACACTCCCAATCTCAAATCTAAAATCTACAATCTACAATCGTTAAGCTAGTTCCCAAACGCATTCCGATCGCGTCAAGCGTATTTGAGCTAGGGCAAAAATGGTCGGGATAATGCGGCCGTAGTTCGTGGAAATCGATCGCCAACCCAAATCCGCTAAAAACCAAGTCCACATCACCGGGCCTATCAACGAAAATACGCTCCGCGTCGCACCGTAACGAGCCGCACTCACCGCCATACCGCGCCGCGCCGCCTGAATTGCGACATAATTTTGAAACTGGGTTGCTGCAGTTGCAGTGCCTGCAAGCACTCCTTGTTTTGCCATTTGATAGGTGGCAAAATGCAGCGCAAATTGATTGGCCATTAGTTTGAGCAGCATTGGTTTTAAGATGGAACTAACAGCTAAAGCGCTGCCGCCTTTGAACAGTAAACCCAGCGGGTCTTTTTCTGCAGAAATTGGCAGGGGTTCTGAGAGTTTAGAATCAACGATCGCTCGCTGTACGCGCAGTGTCAGCGCTTGCTGTTCGTCTGCAGGTAAACGCTTCCACGCGCGACCCATTAAGTGCAGAAATACTTCTGCCTCTAAGTCGGTGGTTGACAACTGTCTGGGATAAGGGATTTTGAGATAGCGACAAACTTGAATTAGTGCTTGTCTGTAAGTTACTTGTTGGGTTCGCCCTCTGAGTACCGTCAACCCGTCGGCTGCAAGATAGCGAAACCGCTGTTCTACGGCGTCGAGCCATGCTTCGCGATCGCGACTTTGTACATCTATCGGTGCGGGGGTTTGCACGTAATCTAAAGGGTTAAACTTGCGGCTGAACAGAAGTTCTGTTAGTTGCTGCAATTCTTCTTCTGTTGTCAATTCGAGTGCTGCTCTGAGTTCGTCCAAAATTTTGCCCTCCCGTATACGATTTTAGATTTTAGATTGCTGCTGGTTGACAACCAGTGGGATTTAGGATTTACCTACAGTGGCATTTTTTATCGGGTCTTAATCATGGATTCGTGCTGTCCCTTATTCTACTACCTGGCGCAGGACGAGCGGCAGGATTTGCACAGAAGATCCGACTGCTAGAAGCTATAACCTCAGCAGCTACATTGATCTGCGGACGCGCATCTAAATTTTACAGTCAAGTTTGGTGTCCCGCCGCTCCTAAAAATACAATTTAGATGCCCAACAGCCAACCCGGAACCCCTGGGTACGTCTGCAACCCCGCAGCTTGAGGAGTCAAACCGGCGCCCTGAACCCCCACTATTTTATTCGCTATAAACAAAGGAAAAATAATTTAGTGTACTTCTGTTCAAAAATGTCAGTTAATCCTATAATGAGTTTGGTTTTTTTAGAACAAAGTAAATGATGTCTTCTTCTGTCGCACCGTCTTTTTTGCAGGGATATTGGCAAGATACTTTCAATCTCAAGCAGCATCTACAGGATTTTTTAAACTTAGACTTAGAAACAATTGAACAAGAGCTGGCTATCGGTCAACAATCTCTAAAAGAAATAGGTCATCGGGATTTTGATTGGGAAAAAGCTAGCGAGTTTTATCGCGATCGAGTCGGACAAGCTTACCTATTTGACCTCGGAGCTTGGCATATGTCGAATCAGGATTACATAGGAGGCACTTTAACATTAATATCAGATATGGCTGCCGGTCGAGTTTTAGATTTTGGCGGCGGTATTGGCACTCATGCTATTGCAGCAGCTCTTTGTCCTCAAGTAGAACAAGTAGTCTATTGCGATCTTAACCCGATAAATTGCAATTTTGTTCAAAGCCGAGCTGCTAAGTTAGGATTGAGTGAGAAAATTTCGTGTAGTCTGGAAGTATCTCCTACAGAGATTTTCGATACGATTGTTTGTTTAGATGTGATGGAACATTTAGTCAATCCCAGTCAGCAATTGATGGATTTTCACCAAATGCTGGCTCCGTCAGGGAAGATTATCCTTAACTGGTATTTTTTTAAAGGTTTTAATCAAGAATTCCCTTTTCATTTAGAAGATCCGCAAAAAATAAACACATTTTTTACTAAACTTCAGTCGAATTTTATCGAGGTTTTTCACCATCATTTAATCACCGCTCGTTGCTATCGCAAATTAACTGCAAGTTAAGAAATCAGCTGAAAACTTATTTCTTAGAAAAAGTCCGGTAAGTAATGTATCTGAAAGTCCAATTATGTTCGATGTTGCGGTGATTGGTGCGGGTATGGCGGGGCTCAGTTGCGCTCAACGGTTGCGTCAAGCTGGTTATTCTGTGGCGGTTGTTGAGAAATCTCGCGGTGCGGGGGGACGTGTTGCTACCCGCCGCGTACATGGTACTAGGGCAGATCACGGGGCGCGGTATCTGGAACCGCAGGGGGATGCGGTGCAGGGGTTAATTGAGGTTTTGGTCGATCGGCACATCCTCAAACTCTGGACTGATACTGTCTGGGAATTTCGACAGGGAAAACTTTCTGCTATTCCTAGTTCTTGTTATGTCGCACCTGCGGGTATGAATGCTATCGGTAAGTATTTGGCCCAGGATTTAGAGATTTGGTTTGGCCGCCGCGTACAAGCTATTTCTACTACAGATAACCAAAGGTGGCGTCTTTCCCTAGAAGTCACTGACAGCAATTTAGAGATACCTCAAGAATTGATTGCTAAGGCTGTGGTTGTGGCAATTCCTGCACCTCAAGCTTTAATGTTTTTGAGTTCGGAAATCGGTTTTCAATCTGATTTTCTTGACAAATTGCGTTCTGTGGAGTACGAGCCTTGCATTACGGTTATGGCTGGCTATCCTGCGGCAAAACAGCAAGATTTAAGTAATCTAAATCCGCAGTGGAAATCTGTTTCTTTTCCCGATAATTCTGATTTAGCTTGGGTTGGTTTAGATAGCAGCAAACGGCTCGATCCGCTGCTGCCGGTGTTTGTGGTTCATAGCAGCGCAAATTTAGCAGAACGCTATTTGGAAGCTGCTGATTTGGAAACTGTTGGTCAAGAATTGCTCGATCGCACTTCTGAATATTTAATCCCTTGGCTGAAACAGCCGGAATGGTTGCAGGTTCACCGCTGGCGCTATGCTTTTTGTCGAAATCCTTTGCCTGTTTCTTGTTTGGCTGTGGAAGGGAATTTGCCGCTGGTTTGTGCGGGGGATTTGTGCGGGGAAGGTCAAATAGAGGGTGCTTTGCGATCGGGTTGGGCGGCAGCTAATTGGGTGAATTCTCAGTTGCAGGATTTGCCGTTAGATTCAAGCCTAAATTGGTAATATGGCTACAGTTAAGGTATCGAAAAAGACCAAAGTCCTTGCTAGGAAATGGTCAGCTTGATCGCCCTTTATCCCAAACGCTGTACCTCTTCCACCGACAGAGAAAGCGCCTGGGCAACTTGTTCGACGGTTAAACCCATTGCCAGTAGTTGGGGGATAGCATCTCGTTGTGTTTGCTCCACGCGATCGGCCCGCTGGCGCTCAGCTTCAGCTCGTTGACGCTCAGCTTCAGCCCGCTGGCGTTCCTGTTCGGTGTGGAGGCGTTCGAGTCGAGCTTGCTCGCTCCCCGTCAGCAACAAATTCCCCTGATTATCCCACCAGCGCAACCAACGCTGTGTCTGATTTTGATAGCTGCCTTCCCATACGCCTAACTCTACTCCCATGCGCTCGATCGGGTAATGTCCGCGATCGTTGGGTTCCAATCGACAATAACGGGCGTTTACACAGTTGTAGACTTCCAGTTGGCTGGTTTTGATTGTATAGATGGCGTAGTAGGGAATGCGGATAATCTGTTCGTATACCCAAAACTTCCCTGGTTTCTGATTAGTACCTTCTGGCAAACGAGATAAAGGCGTGTTGTCTCGTTCTTCGGAACCATCCCCACTGGCCAATTCGATCGCAATTATTGGCACCATATACTCGCGCCAAATCACGTAAGAGCGGCGAATTTCGCCGTCTAACAAAGGCGGAACGTTGGGGACGTAGAACCAGTCAGGGGCTTCGGCTCCGCGTTCTGGTGGGTCGGTTTCGCGCCAGTAAATGCCACAATCTTGCCCGATCGCATATTGTCCGTCGGGGTGAAGCGTTTGCAGTGTGCTTTCTAGGGAGTCGGTGAGCAGGATGCTCTGGGGATGTTCTTGAAAGTTTTTCACGAACGTGCCGTCTGATTCGGGGAGTTGAGTGTGATCGGGGAAGGCGGGGGGCAACCCTGTCGCACTAAGACTTTGGGTCATGGCTGGTACGCGATCGATTGGCGATCGAACTGATGCTCTGTTATAGCCTAGCGATTTTCGATTAATTTGTGTACTTGAAGAGGGAAGAAGGAAGAGGGAAGAAGAAAGAGGGAAGAAGGAAGAAGGGAAATGCAATTAAAGCAATGATTTCAGCAGTCAATAACGTCCCCCGGAATCTGGCGCAGTTGCTACTTCTTCCTTCTTCGTTCGGCTAGAGTTCTGAAAAATCAATCTAACGACCGACAAAAAAATGGGAAAAATGTGTAAATTCCCACTTTGCTAAATTGTTATTTTTGTGCTGTTTCCTGTTGTTGTAAGTCTTGTTCTTGCATCTGCAATAACTCGGGAACTGTTACGAAACTGTACCCTTCATTTCTCAATCGGGCAATAATATCAGGCAAAGCTTTGACAGTTCTGGCTCGATTACCGCCGCCGTCGTGCATCAGCACAATGCCGCCGGAATTTGCCTGCCTCATCACGTTGTCTATCAAAGATTCCGTAAGAGTTCGCCAATCAAAAGAATCAGCAGACCACATCACAACTGCATAATTTTTCTTTTGAGCATAAGCTGTCAATCCATTGTTTAAAATGCCTCCTGGCGGACGGAACATAGATGTTTGGATGCCGGTCAAGTCGTCAATTAAGGATGAAGTGCGATCGATCTCGCGAGCGGCACCGTCTTCGTTATACTGAAGGTATTCATGGTTCCATGTGTGATTGCCGATCGCGTGACCGGCTTGTGCGACTTGTTTGCCAATTTCGGGAGAATTTTGCAGGTATTTTCCTACCCAGAAGAATGTAGCCTTAATATTATTTTCCTTGAGAATATCTAGGATTTGTGTAGTTGTTTTCGGCCAGGGGCCGTCGTCAAATGTCAGGGCGATCGCCTTGTGCTGGGAGTCGAGTTTCGCGTGATTAATGGTTGTACCTTGAAACTGATCCGGTACGGCTGATTGAAATCGGATAGCCTGCACTTGGGCTAGAGCCTGTTGGGAAAATTCTACTCGATTGGCGATCGCCTTGGAGAACTTATTAATATTGGACATCGGCTGTTGTTCTTGCGACTGGGATACGGTCAAGACTTGCGCCTGAATCGGTTGCAAGGGCTGATTTGCCCGCAACAAGTTAATCGGCCATGTCACACCCAGCAAAAAACTTCCTGTTGCTGCCATCAAAGCAACGATTAAAGTTTTTCGCCGCCTCCACAGCAGTTTCAATTTTGTCACGTCATTGTCTCCTTCACACCTTGTACAGTTAATTTGAGATTTTATGTTGATATCAAGTTAATCCACTTAAGAGGATAATCTTAAATTGGACAGTCCGTAAAAATGCTACTGGAAATAACCGATCGTGGGGAAGTCCGTCAGGATAAAAAAATTTAAGATTTGTGCGCTAGAAATCCCCTAACCCATGAAAACGCGGGATGGTGAACTTTTTCCCCAGCCAGGGGGACGGCGCTCTCGGATTAATGGCACGATATTATTAGGGACTCAGCCCGCATCTGCCCGCGTCCCTACCTGACACTGCAAGTTGGTTTAACCTGAGATGTTGCACTATTGTCAATAAGCTTTTTAGGAACAGGCTGGACGGCCTGTTCCACAATAAAATTCACTCTTTGTGGAACAGGCCGGAGAGCCTGTTCTTGATAATAGTGCAAGATGTGAGTTTAACCTGAGATGTTGCACTATTGTCAATAAGCTGTTTAGGAACAGGCTGGACGGCCTGTTCCACAAGAAAATTCACTCTTTGTGGAACAGGCCGGAGAGCCTGTTAAGCGAGAATAGTGCAAGATGTGAGGTTAACCGGATTTGAGATGAGGGCGATCGCGCGCCCCCAGGGTCGTAAAATTAACTTTTAGGGTCGATTCTCTCTTTGTACAAGCCGACAATCCGATCGATAACTTCAGCAACAGTCAGATTGTCTGTTTGAATTTCCACAGCATCTGCCGCTTTACGCAAAGGTGCAACCGCGCGGGTGCTGTCCTTTTCGTCCCGCAGGGCGATGTCTTGTTCCAATTGGGCCAAGCTAATATTAGCTTGATCGGTATCTTTAAGTTCTAACAGCCGCCTGCGCGATCGCTCTTGTACCGAAGCCGTCAAAAAAATCTTCAATTCCGCATCGGGAAACACGTTAGTGCCGATATCGCGGCCTTCTGCTATGATTCCGCCTTTTGTGCCGCAGCGCCGCTGTTCCTCCACCAGAAACTGCCGCACGGCCGGAAGTGCCGCCATTTCCGAGACGCGGGATGTCACTTCCAAACTGCGAATTGCCTCGGTTACGTCTTCGCCGTTAATCTTCAACATCTTTGATGCGGGATCGAGGTTGTATTCTAAATAACTGGAACTGATTAATTCGGCGATCGCGCATTCGTCGGAAATAGGCGTGTCTGTTTTCAATGCTAGCCAAGTCAGCGCCCGATACATCGCGCCGGTATCCAGATAAAACAAGTTCAAAGCTGTTGCTGCAAGGCGAGTTACGGTAGATTTGCCTGCTCCCGCCGGGCCGTCGATCGCCACAATGGGCCGGCGATTCCTGAGAATTATATTGTCAATCAAACGAGTAGAGCCAACTCTGGCGGCCACGGCTAAAAGTCCCGCTGTTTCCACAACCTGCAACTGCGTCAGAGTGTCGGGATCGACAATTTCGGCATATTCGAGCTTGACTGCGGGCTCTCCTGCGACGGCTGCGTGGGCGGCAGCGAGTGCGGCGGCTGCGGTGCGGTCGCCTGAAGAAAAAGTTTCCGAGGCTTGTTGCAGCGCGCGGTAGAGTACGGAGGCTTGCTGTTTTTGCTCTACTGTTAAATACTGATTGCGAGAACTCATTGCCAGTCCAGACTCTTCGCGGACGATCGGACAAGCGACAATCTCTACAGGCAAGTTAAAATCCAAGACCAGCTTCCGAATAATTGCTAGCTGCTGGGCGTCTTTTTGACCGAAATAAGCTTTTGTCGGCTGCACCAAACTCAAAAGTTTAGTAACAATTGCTGCGACGCCCTGAAAATGACCTGGCCTTGCTTTGCCGCACAAAACCGATGTCATCGCCGATGGCGGCACTACTTGAGTTAAGGATGAAAGGTGAATCTCTATCTGTTTGTGGGCGGTTTGCTCTGTTTCTGTGGGTGAAGCGAAGCTATCCCGTAGGGAATCGACTGCTTGATGGCCGAACATTTCCGTTGCTGAGGGAGCAAATATGGCATCAATCCCTGCTTGTTCGCACAACAGCCGGTCTTGCTCGAAATTCCGAGGATAATCTTGAAAATCTTCTGTCGGCCCAAATTGCAGCGGGTTGACAAAAATGCTGACCAGGGCGATCGCATTTTCTTGCCTTGCCCGCTGGATCAAGCTCAGATGCCCTGCGTGCAAAGCTCCCATCGTCGGCACCAAACCGACTGTCAAATGAGGTGCAGCAGACTTTTGTAAATTTAAGTAGCAGCGAAGTGCTGCAATGGTAGTAAACAGGCGCACCGGTAGAATCTCCTGAAGGCATTCGGCAGAATGCAGAGTTTATTTGTTGTCAGAATTTGTTCGACTTGACATCTTGCACCATCTTCAAGAACAGGCTTTCGGGCCTGTTCCACAAAGAATAGTGCAAGATGTCAGTTTTATCTCACATCTTGCACCATTCTCAAGAACAGGCAAGATGCCTGTTCCACAAAGAATGAGTTTTCTTGTGGAACAGGCATCCTGCCTGTTCCTAAACAAGTAATTGACAATGGTACAAGATGTCAGTTTTATTCTACTTTCTGCTTTCTACACTTGGGATAAGTTTTGTATTCTGCCTTAGAGTACCGTTCAGCGTCCACGAGTTGTTTGCTGCGGCGGTTCGATCACTTCGATTTCCACTCTGGCAACGCCACTGCTGATCATTCCTAGCACGCTGGCGGCGCCGGCGGACAAGTCAATGAGCCGATCGCCCACATAGGGGCCGCGGTCGTTAATGCGGACGACTACGGTGCGGCCGTTGTCGAGATTTCTCACCATGACTCTCGTTCCAAAAGGCAAATTTGGGTGGGCTGCGGTCAAATCATTTTGGTTGAAACGCTCGCCGCTGGCGCTGAGGTTGCCGTTAAAGCCTGGGCCGTACCAGGAAGCCCAGCCGCTGAGGCGCACTTGAATTGGGCCCATAGACAGCACAGCGGGTTCTGGTTGGGGTTTGCCTGCGACTTCTTCCAGGGGTGGGGCGTTGCCCAGAAGCCGGCGGAGGCGATTGGTTGCTTGCAGGGCGTCTCGGCTAAAGTTGCTGGTGGTGTCGGGGAGGATTGTTTCGGCGTTGATGTTTACCAAGTCCTCGCCGTTTGCCTGGATAATGTAGCGATCGCCTTTTTCCCACTTAACGGTAATGCTGTTGGGATCGATGTTGTTGCGGGCTAGCTGATTGAGTCTTGCTGCTAAGGTTGATGCCCGCCAAACTGGATCAGGTTCTTGGTTGCGGTCGTTGCTGGCAATGTTTCCGACTTTGGGATTTTCTCTTGCGCCCGCTACTTTTGACGGACTGCTAGGACGGGCTTGGCTGTTGCCAGTTTCTCCCAAAGGCGTGTTTGTTTCCGGATTCGCGTTCAGAAAGGTGATGACTGGAATGTTTCGCACGTAGACTGTCGCTGCTTGTCGCCCGCCTAAGTCGTGGGGCTGAATTTTGGCGATCGAGTCTCGGGCAATTTCAGCTCTGGCTTGATACTGATACTGTCCGACTTTTTGCGCTTCGACCCGAGTAGCGTTTAACTGCCGGGACGGTTGGGTGGCAATTACTTGCTCGGAAACCTGAGAGTTTTGGTTGTCGGCACCTGTTGCTTGTGCGTGACAAGAGGATGCCGTTCCTACCACAGGAACTAACAGGACAGCCAGTAGACCACCAACAAATTTTTCCTTCATACGTCCATTTTTGTGAATAGCCATTGCCAACCGAGATTGGAGGATTGGCCATTTGGCGGCGGGCGTCAAGGATTTCTCTCTTGCCCTTCGCCATTCCCCCGTGAGTCAAAGCAAAGTATCCGGGTGCGTTTTTGCTTTAATGCTTCTACCCCAAAAAAATTTGGCGGAAACTTCCCTGACACTTGACAACTCATCTTCGATTCGCAATTTGTGTTTTGTTCACGAACTGCAACAGACTACCACAAACTTTTGTGCTTGGGGATCGCTGCGATCGCGATTTTCACCAAATCTTCATCAAATTTTCTCAAAACCCTCTATCATAAAACCCTTTAGTTCCAGTGCTTACAGCCGTTTCAGTCTTTACGGAAAAATTTACAAAAATTTACAAAACTTTAGTGTATTTTGTGGGCTAGGGAATGGCTAGTCTTAAAAAAGCTGTTTGTCAACTGTTATGGGAATAAACTAAAAATTAGAAGAAATCGATTTGGCGGACTTATGGATTATCGAGAAGCAGGTGTGGATGTTGAGGCGGGCAGAGCTTTTGTCTCGCGCATCGGGAGTATGGTTAAGAGCACGCACCGATCTGGAGTTTTGGGCGGATTCGGCGGGTTTAGCGGTTTTTTTAGCGTCCCGGAGGGTTTAAAAGAGCCGATTATGGTTTCGGGTACTGACGGTGTTGGGACTAAGTTGAAATTGGCCCACAATCTCGATCGGCACGACACGGTAGGTATCGACTTGGTGGCGATGTGCGTCAACGACGTGCTGACATCCGGGGCCGAACCCCTCTTTTTTCTCGATTATTTAGCCACGGGAAAGTTAAATCCCGAACAATTAGCGGCGGTGGTGGCCGGGATTGCTGACGGTTGCAAGCAAGCGGGCTGTGCTTTGTTGGGCGGGGAAACGGCAGAAATGCCCGGTTTTTACCAACCGGGAGAGTACGATTTAGCTGGTTTTTGTGTGGGAATTGTCGAAAAGAGCAAATTGTTGGACGGTTCGCGGGTTAAAGTCGGAGATGTCGCGATCGGGCTGGCGAGTTCGGGCGTGCACAGCAACGGTTTTAGTTTGGTGAGAAAAATTGCGGGCGATCGGGGTTTTGATTGGCATTCCCAACCCGAAAAGTTAGGTGGCAAAACTTTAGGAGAAGTGCTGCTAACTCCGACTACAATTTATGTTAAACCAGTCCTCGAAGCAATTAAGAGCGGTCTAGAAATTCATGGCATGGCTCACATTACGGGCGGCGGCTTGCCGGAAAATTTGCCCCGCTGTTTGGGAGTTAATCAATCTGTGAAAATTGACAGCAATAGCTGGCCAAATTTGCCCATTTTCCAGTGGATTGCTGAAGCGGGCCAAGTGGCCACAGCAGATATGTTCAATACTTTTAATATGGGGATTGGCTTTGTGCTGTTGCTCGATTCGAGGGAAGTAGAACAGGCTGTTAAATGGTTTGAATCTCAGGGAATAGGTGCTTGGGCGATCGGGGAAGTGATTGAGGGGAAAGGAGAATTGATCATGGGTAATTAATAAGAAGCAATCGCATGGGGTGAAGATTGCTTCGCTTTGCTTTGTGCAATAACAGATAATCTCAATCTGCCTTCATCTGTGTATATCTGCGGTTAAATTTATACTTTGGAAAGTAACCGCAGAGGACGCAGAGGAGACAGAGGAAGAAAGAGAAAAAGGAATTCACAACAGATGACTCGTTGCTACAATTTCAAAGGAAATTGAAATAAGCTATTATGCTTTTAAATACGGTATAATTCAAAATTATTTCCGTGAATTAGTGTAAAATTATCCGCCGAACGTTTAAATTAATTGAAGAGCTATACTATTTATTACATCGACTCTGAAATGAAGGATTGTTAATTGTTGAAGTGAGAAAATATCAAAAACCAAGGTAATGTTTGTATCACAGTTTAAATAAAAAACACCTTATTAGGCTTGTACGTGACTCAAAATTCCCAAAAACTCCTGCACAACTAGATCCGGTTGTTCGCTGCATCGGGTAGTGTCGTAATGTTTGACAAGACAGATGCCAGAATCTCTCAAAAGCCGATCGCACATTTCATCTTCTGTTGCGTTTGGATGGGATGATTCACGGTCAATTTTCAGCATCCCTAGCTTGTTTTGGTGGAAAATCAGAAAGTCAGCTTCTAGATTCTGTCTACCTTCCGGTGTTGCGAGTCGGAGTTGGGAGTTGGGGATGAAGAGAGTGGAAGTGCGATCGAGTATTTCGGCAATTTTCACTTGTGCGTCGGAGTGAAAGCAAAAACCGTTCCAGTTAATTTCGTTTTCTGAGTCAGATAATTCAGTTTCGCTGTCAGAGGTTATTATTTTATCTAAATCAGCTTGACCATAATCAGCTTCATTTAAGTTTGCGAATAATCTAGCTCCACTTAAGTTTGCTCCGCTGAGATTTGCTCCGCTGAGGTTAACTTCTATTGTCAGATTTCGCTGTAAGTTCACTTGAGTTTTTCGTAAGTATCGTTTTAATACTGATTTTAGATTATCTCTTTTGACCTTTTCCCCGAATACCTGTGATAGTAATTTCCATAATTCATAACCCGTAGCTTTGATATAATCGTATTGATATCCCGTAGTTTTAGCTATTTCTCCGTAAGACCTGCCTTCCCATGATTGACGAAACACTAGCTCTTGAACTTTGTTGAGGCGATCGTAGTTGAGGGCTGTTTCTGCGATCTCTATGGCTTCGTCAACGGTCATGTGTGAAAGTCCCTTACTAGCGGAGCGTTAAGGTAGGATTAGTATAGATTCTACCGCAACAGACGCTTAATATTACTATTTTATTACTATTTTATTACTTTTTATTACTGTTGAACCTGATATTAAGTCGTTATAGTTTAAAAAACTAAGGAATTTTATATGGAACCTGTAACAATGACAGCCGGGGCGATCGCAACTTTAGTATTAGTCAAAGCCACGGAGACAGCCACAGAGAAGGCTACTGAAAAGCTAGGTGAGCTAGTCGTTGAGAAAGCTGATAAGTTGCTATCACTGCTTAAAATCAAGTCGGCAAGTACAGCAAAGGCTATAGAATTAGCTCAAAACCAGCCCTTAAATTATAGCAAAGCAGTTGGTGAGTTAGAAGCAGTCATGAAAGATCCGGAAGTCGCTAAAGCTGTCGAGGAAGTAGATACAGCAGTAAGTACAGATGCAAAACTGGCTTCAGCCGTTAAAGCTTTGACGAATGCACTTCAGTCTCAGCCACCAAGTGTCCAGAATTTTGGGAAGATAGCAGAGGAAATTAAAGAAATTAAAGCCTTTTTTCAGGGAGGGACTTTTAGTGGTGACTTTCACTTCTGACTAAAACCACCCGAAAGCCACAAAAGCCAAAAAGATAGTGATGAAGATATGGGATCCGTAGTAATTGGTTTATTTAGTGTGGTTATATTAGGAATTATCGCACTGGTAATAGTAGGTCCGCCAATTCGTTTTCCACCTCCAACAGAAACAACACGGCTTCCTCCTCCTACGCAAAATGAGGGGACTAAAAACACAACTTTAATCCCACCTCAGCCTATAAAACCACAGCCTGAGTCGCCACCACCAACTCCAGTATCGTCACATCCTGACGAAAACCCTTGCACAAAAGAGCAAAATGGCAGTACCGTAAACCTTGAGTTTCTAAATCGTTCTTGCACCTTCGCTGGCAATGTTAGCTCTAATAATGTAGAGAACCGTTACCGTTTTAAGATAGATAATCCCAGTAATATCAGCCTGTTTTTAGATGGTGTCAATAGCGAAGTAGAAATGTTTTTATATTCAGACCAAGATGGCACGGGAGTAATTCAATATCAACTTGAAAACACATCTGCTATTAAGTCAAGAACCGGAATAATTAAACAAGAATTGAATGTGGGTAGCTACATTATTGTTGTGAAGTTGAAAGCTAGAGATACCCCATATTCACTTCAAATAATTAATAATACAAGTCAAATTCAAAATCTTGGTTATTTGGAAGAAAAACCCATTTCTAAAAATGGCAGTATTACTTTAAATAATCGAGAGCAACTTTACAGTTTTCAACTAGCCAATCCTAGCAGCATTAGTCTGTCTTTGGGTGGCGTGAATAGCGAAGTAGAAATGGTTTTATATTCAGATAAAAATGGAACAGGAGTAATTGAATATCAACTGGAAAATATCTCTGCTTTTAACTCAAAGCCAGGAATAATTAAAAGCAATTTAAGAGTAGGTAATTACATTGTTCTTGTACGCTCAAAACTTAGAGAAACCGAGTACACTCTTACTATGTCTGCTCCGTGAAATTATAGTACATAACAGACTAATAATTACGCGCTCTTCCTTCACCCTCCCTTCTTCTCAGCATTCTCTGACGAAGGGCGATCGAGCTTTTTGAAGTGCGATCTTACGTCCTTAACCACATAAACACTTCTTTGTCAAGATAAACATATTTCCCCAAAACCGTCAGCGGCATCATCTCCCCGCTGCCAAGTAAATCAATTGAAACCCCATCTCGAATCAATATTTTAAACAATTCCTCGTCATCTTTTATCAAACTAACATCTAACTCAATAACTTGACCTTCTTCCCTCATTACCTCCAACAAATCAGAAGTAGATACCTGAAATATTTCCAGATTATTACAGCGCGCAGTCCAGCAATTGCCGTAACGGCCCGTAGCTTCAATATCAGATATTGCCCATTGCTTTAATAGATAAGTTTTGTCTAAATACTCAACGATTTTTGCAACTCTCAATTCCAGTTTTTCTTCTGCTTCGCAGCAAAGAGTCACAGCCCATTTTTGATCGATATTATAGGTAATAGCCGATTTTTCAGATTTCATACATTCTACCAGTCCGCGAAGGCGGACTTTGTTTGTGTAGGCGCGATTTCCAATCGCCCTGAAATCGGTGGTTTCAATACCACATTCACTCCTCAGACTCAGACTCAAAATCCACACGATCGTAAATATCACCTAACCGCATCTCAAACTCCACACAACTCAATCTCAACACCCCATCAGCACCATCATACTCAGACAAAACCCACTTATTATCATCCGTCTTCACAAACTGTTCAACGTGCATCTCGTATTGATCGATCAAAACATACTCCCGAAAACTAGGAAGAGAACGAAAAAGTTTAAACTTGCCGCCTCTGTCATAATCCGCCGTCGATTCCGATAAAACCTCAGCCACCATCACCGCATTAGTAATCGTATCTTTCCTACCCTCAACAAACTCCAATTTCCCCCCCACCAACATCACATCAGGATAAGTACAAACTTGCTTCTGCGGTATCCACAAACGCAAACCTAAAGCAAATAAATGATAATCTCTCTGTTTTTTCAAAGCGAAGTTCAAAGGAGCAATCAAATTACCTACTATCAGGTTGTGATTGGCGGAATCAAGGGCCATTGGTAATATTTGACCGCTATGATATTCACTTTTATACTCTGCTGCCTCTTCTAATTCAAAATACTCGAATGGAGAGTAATAAGGCTGTGCTTTCTCGATTGCTTCGCGTATTTCTGTTAAGGCCGTCATAGTAAATCCTCGGACGATCGTACTTACAATTATATAGTCCTGGACGCGCTACGACCAAAGAAACCGGGTTTTTTACGAAATACTTCGTTGTAGGACGCAGATTGGGAAAAAACCCGGTTTCTGGGCATCATGCGTAAGTTTAATCGAAACTACAGCTCACAAATCCTCATCTTGTGTTTCAATTACCTCTCCTTCAAACTCAAAACCACGCTCCATACCATCAAAATATTTGTCAAAATTAGGCTTAATCCACAGTGCAGCTTCCCCGTGTCCCAACTCCACAGCTTTATCAATTACCTCCTTCCAATCCCTCAAAGAAAATCCCGTCGCTTCCATCGTCTTGAAACAATCCCAAACAAACTTTGGCACCGATACCGGCGACACGGAATATCTCAACAATTCCTGTGCACCTTCGGGCGAAATAATCACATTATTCTCAACCCAAATCATACCCACATCTTCTTCTCTTTCCCCTTGCCAATTCACCTCGCCATTTAAAACATAACCCCAAGGTTTAAGAAAATTGTCGATCAGATACTGCAACCATTCGACATAATCATAAAACTTTTCTACACCGCTCCATTTAATCCCGCCGCCGTCAGCAGTAGGAATCCAGTTACACCACAATCCGGGCTGAGTCTTCGGCGGGCGGTTGTAATCGACAACGGAAACTTCCGAATCTTCATCCCATTTTTCATTCACAAAATAGCAGCCTTCTTCGCCCAAAGGCAAACCAACGGCTTCTCTCGCTGGATCGGCAATACTTTGCAAAATCGCCGGATTTCGCTTCATTCGTCTAGTTCGAGAAAACTCCAATAAGTAAATAGCTTCGCTGTCTAATAACCGTTTGTTTAAATGAAATATTCCGTCAAATGTTGTAGTGTATCCCATGATTTCGACCTATTTATAAATGTATGGTGTCGAACTCCAACTCAGAAGAAAGTTTATTGTTTGTGGAACGGGCTTCTAGCCCGTTGCTGACCTTGGTGCAAAATGTGATTTTCATATATTTCACTATTCTGAAGAACGGGCAAGATGCCCGTTCCACAAGAATATTGAGTTTTTGGGGAACGCCTTCCAACCCTACTTAGTCTTGTCCAAAGTCCGCGACTCCAACCAAATAGGAATTGCAATCCAAGCAACTGCTAACAGCAAAGCAAATACCGCAAATTGAGCAGCCCAAGCTACCAATTTCTCCAAAGACACAACTTGTCCCAAGAAGTAGGATAAACTGACCATTACCGATGCCCAACTGGCAGCACCCAGAACATTGAACAGCGAAAATTTCCAAAAAGGCATTTCTGCAATACCTGCTAGGGGGCTAGCAAAAATTCGCAGCAATGCGATGAAACGACCCAAAAATACGGCTTTAGCTGCATTTTTGCTAAACTGTTCTTTTAAGTCAAACAGTTGTTCTTCTCGAAAGCGGAAAAATTGTCCCAGCTTCAGCAGCAGCGGCCAGCCGCCGTACCTGCCGATCGCATAACCAAAATTTCCGCCCAATGTAGCACCAGCGATCGCACTGCCGAGCACAAACCAGTAATTCAGTTCCCCGCTGCCAGCTAAAAACCCGCCAGCAATCGTAATAGTCTCGCCTGGAAGAGGAACTCCCAGATTTTCCAGCAAAATTCCCAGAAATACTGCCCAGTAGCCGTAATCGCGCGCAAACTGCTGAATAGTCTCTAACGATAAAAACTCAAAAGACATTCGATACTGCCTTCGTAAACTTTTGCAAAGCTCAATACATTTATATATTGGCTCGATTCAGCCAATAGTGCAATCTTTCGCTGTGATGAAAAACACACTGTTGTCGCGATCGCTGGCCCAACTAAAAATTAGCCTTTCAGGCATACTAGAGGAATAGAGAATTGTTGCGGTTGCGTTCCGCGCGATCGCTAGCCAGTTTCCTACTAAATTTATCACAACGGCTCTCCCCACCGATTCCCACAAGGGCGATCGCCCATCCTAAAACATACGCGGAAATCCCCTGAGTCTCTCAAGAGAGTCAGCAACTAAACTAACTTATTCATACTTTACGATCGTAGGATAACTGCTATGGAATTTCCCAACTTCAACCAACCCATCGTCCTTCAACCTCACAACTGCCTCGACTCCCAAGCCGGCAGCCTCCTCCAGCAACAGCTAGCCGAGATTGTGCCCGATCGCCACAAACTCTGGGTAATAGACATGGCCGCCGTAGATTTCATCGACAGTTCCGGGCTGTGTGCCTTAGTCGGCGGACTCAACGCCGCCCGCCACCGGGGATGCCGCCTCGTCATCTGCAACCTCTCAGTTACAGTCAAGCTAATTTTTGAAATTACTCAACTCGACCAACTCTTTGAAATCTTCGACAGTTTCGAGCAAGTTATCTCCACTGAAACTCCGGCTTTAGTTGCCTGATTAAAATTAGCTGCCCAGTTCAAATCTCAAGTTTCCAATAGACTTCAAGAAACCGCACAGCTAATTTCAATATCATAAATAGGTTGATTTGTCAAGCAATACCAATGACAAACAAATAAATCCGGCACTTGAACGCCGACAGAAGCGATCGCAGGTGCAGCCGGAAAAGGCCAAAGTCGATCGAAACAAATCCTTTCCCCTACGAACCCGAACTGCATCAAATAAGTCGCTGGCGGCGCATTTAAAAGATTCAGCAAGCGGTAAGCCAACTCATACAACTGCTGTCGCCAAACATCCGACAAATGCACCGGTTGAGAGTAACTAAACTCGCCAGACTGCTTAGAAGGTTCCCCACCAATCACCTCAGCATACAGTGGGCCCTTTGCCGTCAACACCACAGGCAGCCAAAAATTGCCACCGCCGACGGGAAAAAGCAACTCCTGGGACACTCGATCGCGCGCTGCCGAAACATTGCTACAAAATCGAAACACCTCTTGAGCCGGAAAAACCAGATTTTCTGGCACATCCAGCGTCAAAGGACAAAAGATCGCCCCACCCGGAGCGATCGCGCCAGAATGGAGTTCAGAAACCCCACAGATATTGACTTCAGTTAAAGGATCAGATTGAGCGATCGCTGCCTTGAGACTTGGGGCCGGATCTTTCTCACCACCCGCGACCATCAAAACCTTAGACATTGCCAAAGCTCGGCATTTGAATGCCCCGATCGTCCGTTTCATCGACGCTCGGCAGATCCAGGCCCTTAGCCTTGCGGCTCCGCACAGCGAGACGGTAAGTTACGCTTTGCAATTCAGTGTGCAACTGGCGGTTTTCCTTTTGCAATTGCTCCAACTTTTCCTTAATCGGATCGAGCCGCTCGGCAAACTTCTGGCGGTAAACCCCCGGCAATTCCTGAACCACCTGTTCTAGCATCCGAGAGCGATCAGTCAATTCTTGCACCGACTGCCGCAGTTGGTAAACCTCAGCATCCCGTTCGGCGATTTGTTCCTGATAAAAACTCACCTGTTCTTCAACAGCTTGGAGTTGTTCCCGCATGGCCTGCATTTGAGCTTGGTGGCGATCGGAAACTTCCGGCGCGGGCACAAAATTAGAATTGCCCTTCACCAGCCGGAAAAGTTCTTGAGACAACTGCTGCACCAATTGGTCGCGCATTTGCAGCTCTTCGGTGAGACGAGATACCTCTGATTGCAATTCTTTTGAGCTTACAAGTTTAGTTTGATTCACGATGACTCTCAGCTTTTGTTATATAATGTGTTTCTCTTTAAAAATATCTTTCCCTTACCGCAGAGGCAAGAGGCACTTCAAAAGTTTTGAACCGATTAGGCCAAATCGAGCCAGCGGCCCGATGTCAAGGGTAAAGCTCAGTTTAACTCAAATCTTGCATCCACGTCATCACCTTAGTTTCTTGCCCTAGACAGAGTTAACATCCTAGGTTTTTGGTCAATAAACCAGGTTTCTGAGCTTTTTGTGAGAATAGTGCAATATCTCATGTGTAACCGATCGCAGCAGAAAGCACTTTGCCAGCTTCGTCCACGGTGCTGCCAAAACAGATAATGCCGTCCTCGTGACCGGCCATCGCCAGAATTTTGCGATCGGCCAAATTCTCCTCCTCAAAAAGTCTAAACATTTCTAAGGCCATCTGGGGAGTGCCGTAAGGTATTTCTTTTCTAGTAGTAGGAATCTTAAACAGCAGTTGCTGCCATAGCGTAGGGTTATGGACGTGAATTATCGCGCCCACATCCTGTCTCTGAAGGTACAGGGCCCCGTGAGTCAGGGACTCCGACGAAGCTTGTACGGGGCCCCGGCAACCGAGGAAATTTTGTTCTAAGTTAAAGTCGGTAACAGTACAGTAGAATTCTGGTCCCAGAGTCTTCAAGTGTGCAGTCTGGGTTCCCGAAATCACGAATTGGCCAGACTTGCCGAGTCTGACGCTGACGTTGCCAAACCCTATGCCATTTTCGTAGACGCCAATTAATCCCCAAGCGTGGAGCCGATCGCGCCATTCCATCAAATCTGCTATGTTGGTGGCAGCTACAGGGCCTGCCTCTTCCCAATCACAGCGGTACTTAACGACTCCTTCATCCATCTATTTTCCTGCCAGAGCGACACCACAGACACGGCCCAAGCTGAGACTTAATCGAAGTTGTCAAACTGCTTTTTTTTGCCTGCTGCCTTATGTCTCGGTGCATGAGTGCCTTAACTAATTTACATTCCATTGTCGCCGTAATTAGCGATCGACATTAGCAAAAAGTAAGCTACGAAAGAAGAACAAATTATTCCAAACATCAGGGTCTAGCCTCTAGGTAATTGCAAAAGTTCAAGATGAAAAGGTAGGCTGCTGAATCAAATTATGATTTTGCCTGTAGGGGTAATTCTAAGTCAGCCGTAGGGCAACCACGGGGGGATTGCCCCTACAAACTTCATACCCAATTCAGCAACGTCGGTTTACGATATCTTTACAATCTAGACATCGTGGGTTGACTTTCCCTATCTCTAATCATGGCTTCCAACCCCTGTCTCTGTCAGTCGGAAAAGTCGGATTGTAAAGTCGGAAAAGTCGGATCTTTGCCATGAGTACATAATTGAGAGCGTTGCTGAATACAGGTATGAATTCAAGATTTCGGAATGGCTAGAAGCCAAGTATGGTGAGTTTTGTAACATCAAGCGAAAAGTTGTTCATACCTGTATTCAGCAACGCCTCAAAACTTACGCTTTCTGTAGGGGAGTTTGATTCCAGGCTCTTGCCCGATCGAGTTTCTGATGTGAAACTACATAACATCCCTGCATCGGTTATTGCTATATACTACAGCATTTCTACTGACTTGACTTCTACTTTAAGAAATATTTAAGGAGCAATTACCCCTTAACCAGGTAACTCAGGTAAAAAGCAACCGTACATTTACTGATTTTTTTCATTATACATATATTTAAGCAAAAAGCAAGCGGAACAGAAAAAATATTTTTTAGCCTGTCTGGGAGCAACTGGCACAATCTTCGGGTGCTCTACGTTAGTCCACACCTCTGTCGATCGAGCAATTTTTAGCTCCGGGGCATCTGACAAGCTAAGAAACCGGGTTGAGCCTAATATTATGTCACGTAAAATCACCGCAACGCCAGCTCGCGTCGGCGGGTTCACCAAAATCGGTAGTAGTAGTATAAGTTATAGATCCCGTAAACCCGCGGCTACCGAGAGGGGGATAGTCGATCGACCGAACCTGATATAAGTCCTCCACAGAAAAAAACCAGCCGATCGAGTCAGTGCTCGATCGGCTTGCATTTTTCTGTGAAGCGCGATCGCTCGCAGCCCTTTAAATATGGAAGTGATACAAGATGCTGCCGTCGTCTTTAATTTCGCAATTGGCATTAAAAACTTCAGCTTGTTGGTTCAAAAAACGCTGAGCCACATCCGGCGACAGCCGCGTTTCCATAGCAAACCGCACCAGAGTGATTTCGCCGCGGCCTTCTTTGATCAGTCGGTACAAAGCACTTTGGAGCCTTTCGCTCTCTTCTCGCTGAAAAGCTGCTTTGTACCTCCAATCCGCCACCGAAGGAATCAAACCGCGGCTGACCAAAATCGCCAACAGCAAGCCAATTCCCAAAATCAGAGGCACTGTCGGATCGCTCGTGGGCGTCGCCACAATTTGTGGCACTGTAGCCGCGGCCAAACTGCTGACCATTTCTTTTTCCGAAGCTTGCGTATCCGCCATTGCAAGCTGAGTTTTGTTGTAAAAGTCTTGCTGAAGCTTCATTTGCTGCAACAGCCGAGCGCGCTCTCTTTCGTATTGGTCGAGTTTTTGCTGAGCTTGTTTCAGGTCTTGAGTGACTTGTGCCAAGCGTTGGTTGAGCGACTGATTGACTGATTGCCACCGATATCTGTTAATCAGGCGGCTTTTTTCAACCATGCCCTTCATCAACATATCCGCCGTTTGGATTGCTTGCTGCTGATCGAGCGAGCGATACCCAACCACAATTTCTAGGGGTTGTTCCGGCTTAGAAATCTTGACACTAGCATTTTGTCGAACTTGCTGGGGCGACAGCTTAACTGCATCTGCCACTGCTTTGACAACATTATCTGCCAGCAGAACCTCCGGGGTGAGTTGCTCTCCCTGCTTGAGAATTGTCGTGCCCGTGGTCGAAAATTTGACTGGCGGATTATTAGAAGTGAGAGTGCCTTGAGCCATGAATCCGGGGGGCGGGGCGAGGCGGTAGGCCAGGGCGCCTGAAATACCCATAATTACAGCAAAACTGCCTAGGGCAATCCATCTGTATTGATTTGCTGAAGATCTAAAACGTAAATTTCCCATTTTGATAGTCAAGTCATAACATTCGCTTGCCGCAGCTACTGCCAAACGCCAGAGCGATCGTTTCTTTCTGGTTAGTCAAATTGACTGCTGAAAATTTTCTCAGTTTGTACCTAAAAGCTATTAGCTTTTGAGAGTTGTCAATATTCATGATCCGAAAAAACCGATCGCGCTTTTATTTGATCCGAGCTATAACTTCAGTTTTTGTCCTTAATAATTAATCTGTAACAAGGCTTCTGGAAGTCTACTGGCTTCAGACTAGCACTCAGGCGTGCGAGATCCTCGCCTCCCCGTGTTTGTTGACATTCAAAACAGTCTCCTTTTCACCCTTGGCAATCCTCCAATTATCTTACGTCTTGGCGTCTTGCGGACGCGGTTGAAGAATAAAAAAAACCTTAAATACTCTGCCTAAAAACTTAACAAGCAAGAATTATACCATGCAGTTAAGAGTTTGCTGCATATTAAAAAAAATTGTGGATCGGGGGGTGAGACCCGATCCACATATTCACATAACAATTATGGTTCGATCGGTTGATGGTTCGATCGAACTCACAAGGGCGAATGTTCAGAAGCCGATCGGCAAAATAAGACCCTCGCGGGCCATGACAGCCTTCGGAAAAGCGATTTGCACATCTTCGGCGATGCGATCGAGAAAATCGTCAGTATGAGCCGGATCATGGTGAAAAATCACCACTCGTTTCACCCGCGCCTCCTTAGCCATTCTCACCGCTTCCTGCCAAGTCGAGTGTCCCCAACCCACCTTCGGAGACTTGGGGTTGTGATATTCCTCGTCTGTGTACATCGCATCGTAAATCAGTACATCAGCGTCGAGGGCTAAATTGTAGACATTCTCATCTAGCCGATCGGGAAAATGCTCAGTATCCGAACAATAAACAACTGATCGTCCCTGCCAACTCACCCGATATCCCATAGCAGTATTCGGGTGATTCAGAGAACCCGTCCTAATCTCAATATCGTCCAGCATCATCGTCTGGTTGTGATTGAGTTCGTAGAAATTCAAATCTGCCTGCAAACCCATCAGCGGCACCGGCGAATTCGAGTGCAACACCCGTTCGACAAAGTGCCTTTTCATGCAATCTCCATCCGGCGGAGTCGCCCCGTAAATATCAAAGCTATTGCCGCGGATGAAAGCTGGGGCGAACAGCGGGAAACCTTGAATGTGATCCCAGTGATAGTGAGTAAAAAACATATAAGCTTGCACGGGCATTTCTTGCACCAACTGGTCTCCCAGCATCCGCAAGCCTGTTCCGCCATCAAAAATCAAGCGTTTGCCAGCGACTCGCATTTCCAAACAAGAAGTATTGCCGCCGTAGCGAACAGTTTCCTGTCCGGGTGTCGGAACACTGCCCCGCACGCCCCAAAACTGTACTACAAAATCATCTATACCTTTTATTGATTCGGAGGGTTGAGGGCAATCAAGGGGAGTTGCCGCTACAGAGGACAAGCTGATTTCCATTTTAAAATTCAGGCTTTAAGGTTCCACATTGTCCGTGATGGCGCAGCAGATGGTCGCACAACACTAAAGCTACCATCGCTTCCACCATTGGCACAGCTCTTGGCAAAACGCAAGGATCGTGCCGTCCTTTGGCAGCCAGCAGGGTTTCTTCGCCCTCTCGGGTAACTGTACGCTGCTGCTGGCGAATTGTCGCAGTTGGCTTGAATGCCGCCCGCAAAATGATATTTTCGCCGTTAGCAATCCCACCCTGAATTCCGCCAGAGCGATTCGTCACTGTACGAATTACACCCTTATCATCAGTATAGTATTCATCATTATGTTCGCTGCCCTTGAGCAGAGTCCCGGCAAACCCGGAACCAATTTCAAAGCCTTTGCTGGCGGGCAATGACATGATGGCTTTAGCCAAGTCGGCTTCGAGTTTGTCGAATACGGGCATTCCCAGACCTTTGGGTACATTGCGGGCGACGCATTCGACTACACCGCCGATCGAATCTCCACTGTCGCGAACTTTTTCGATCAGTTCAATCATTCTTTCGGCACATTCAGCATCTGGACAGCGGACGATGTTGCTTTCTATTTGTTCTAAGGTAACAGTGTCCGGGTCAGCGACACATTCTAAGTCTTTGATGCGTTTGACGTAGCCGACTATTTCGACTCCTGCTGCTTGTTTGAGAATTTTTTTAGCGATCGCGCCTGCTGCTACTCTACCAATTGTCTCCCTCGCCGAACTGCGACCTCCGCCTTGCCAGTTACGAATTCCGTACTTAGCATCGTAGGTAGCGTCAGCGTGAGAAGGGCGGTAGGTAGTCGCCATTTCGCCGTAATCTTGGGGGCGAGTGTCTTGATTGCGGACTAAAATTGCGATCGGCGTTCCCAAAGTTTTGCCTTCAAACACCCCGGACAGAATTTCGCAGGTATCTGCTTCTTTGCGGGGCGTAGTAATTTTGCTTTGGCCAGGGCGGCGGCGATCGAGTTCGGCTTGAATTTCCGATGCGTCGATCGACACCAGGGGCGGGCAACCATCAATTACTACTCCCACACCGCCGCCGTGAGATTCCCCAAATGTCGAGATCCGAAATAAATGCCCAAAGGTATTGCCCATTATGCTTTTCCCTGAAACTTGATAATTTTTAGCTTAAATGGAATAGAGATTTACTGTATTTCTGAAAAATATACCATTGACCAGTAGGCGACAGGCGATCGTCTCACAGCATCACTCCCTTCCCACCCCTAGAAGAATATCTACCAGGGAGAGAGGGAGAGACCGAGAATAGGAGATATCTGGAAACACACTTAAATTCATCCGTGTATCCGTGTCCGAATCCGTGTTGTGCCTTCCTTCTTCTTTAGTCTTCGTGTTCTTCAAAAGGATCTCTCAATTCCTTAGCGGGAGGGCCGAAAGCCGTGTAGATCGAGAAACCGGTGATGGCCACCAGACACACACCGAGAGAAATGCCGAGAACTGCTGCGGGTTCCATATTTTTGATCGATTATGAGTGCTCCACTCTATAATATTACAAAAAATAACAATCCGTCTGAAAGTCTCGTGATTTTAGGCGCTGTACGGTATGGCAGCCAGCCCCCACTCCCCGTTTTCCGAGTCCCCCGGTGGCATTTCTGAGAAATTGCGATCGCAATTAGCGGTAGAAATATGTCAAACTTTTCTGTAGAGATTCATTGCAGGTGACTTATGGCACAACGGACTTGGTTAGGAGATATACTCAAACCCCTTAACTCGGAATACGGCAAGGTAGCCCCCGGCTGGGGAACCACGCTATTGATGAGCGTGTTCATTGGACTGTTTTTCGTGTTCTTGTTGATTATTTTGCAAATCTACAACTCTTCGCTGATTCTGGAGAGTGTGGATATGGATTGGTCGAGCCTAGGCCGCTAAAAATTGATCGCAAAACAGTAAGGCTAAAAGTAAAAGCTGAGGGTTGAGGAGAAAGGGCAAAAGCTAAGTTTTCCCGTTTTTCCTTACCCTTTCCGATTACTTTTGCCATAAATAAACAAAAAGTAACTAAACAAATTGCAGGAGAAAAACCATGAATATTTTTGGCATTGGTTTGCCGGAAATGGCCGTTATTTTTACGATCGCCCTATTGGTATTCGGCCCGAAAAAACTACCTGAAATCGGTCGAAGTATGGGGAAGGCAATTCGCGGCTTTCAAGATGCTTCGCGGGATTTTGAGTCGGAGTTCACGCGGGAAGCCAAGCAGTTAGAAGAAGCAGTAGCAACTAGCAGCAAACCGGAAACTGAAAAACTCACGGCGGCTACTCCCAAGGAAGATAGCACAGACAGTTAAATGAACAACACTCAGAAGTCGGAAACACCAGCGGAGTTAGTGATTCCCCAGCTAATTGTTGGGTTGGGAAATCCCGAACCTAAATACGATCGCACCCGACACAACATAGGCTTTAATGCTGTCGATGCCTTGGCTAAATCTTGGCAGATTTCCCTGTCGGAAAATCGCAAATTTCAAGGCATATTTGGCGAGGGAAACCGGCCGCGGGGACAGAAAATCCGCCTGCTGAAACCTCTAACTTACATGAATCTGTCGGGTCAAGCGATTCGGGCGGCGACGGATTGGTACAAAATACCTGCGGAGTCGGTATTAATAGTATACGATGATATGGATTTGCCGATCGGGAAATTGAGAATGCGGCTTGCCGGTTCTGCCGGCGGACACAACGGGATGAAATCGACAATTTCTCATTTAGGTACAGACAAATTTCCCCGGTTGCGGATTGGCATCGGCAAACCTCAAAACGATATTGCTAAAAATGAGAAAGATACGATTTCCTTCGTGTTAGGAAAATTTTCCTCAGAGGAAAGTCAGTTAGTAGAGAAAGTGCTTAAACTGGTTGTAGAAGCTGTGGAACTGAGTCTGCACCAAGGAGTAGAAAAAGCCATGAGCCTTTACAATAGTCGCACAATTGCAGAAACAAACGCGGAAACAAAAAGGTGAGTTCGAGACGTTTGCCTGAAACAACTGCATATGTCCGGGTTACAGGCCAATCTTGGCAAAAAGGCACGATTGAGGGTGAAGTGACTGCCGGCAATTTTGAGTGGCAGTTTCAGTGGCGTTTCACGTCAGAAAAAACACTGATACTTGAACCTTCTCAGGGTAGGGCATTGATTCAGGAACCGCTGCACCGTTTTTTGGAAAAATGGGATTATCAGCTTGAACCGGGCGGAGATTATTCGTTTACGGTTCGGGCTGAGTTTTAAAATCTTGGTAATGGGAAATGCGGAAAAGGTAATCGGGAATAAAAGCTTCCTGTAGTAGGATATCCCGCTTCCAGTAATTCTTTAATTAATTACGGGAAAAGGCTGTAATGGGAAATTGGGAAAGGGCGATCGGGAAGGCAAACTTTCTCTAGTAGTATCTCCAGATTCCAGTGATTCTTTAATTAAAGCAGGGTTCATCCCTTCTCGGTAAGCCCCGCAATAATACATCGTCAAAACAGCTTTGTAAGCCCAGTGATTGGAAGGTACATCGCTAAAAGGATTTGGCAGGGTTTCAGCCTGATTCTGCACGCAAGCATTGAGAATTTGTTCTCGCGTTTGCTGCACTTGAACTAAAGAAGTATTTGGCTTGAGTGGTTCGGTATTTTGTGCATTGGCGGGAGCCGAAAAGCTGGCACTAATTAGCAGTATAGCTGCGGCAAAAATCGTGACTTTCATAGGTAATTGGGAATTGGGAATTGGGCATTGGGAATGGGTCATTGGTCATTGATAAAATGACAACAGTCAACGGACAACAGTCAACGGACAACTGACTACTGACTACTGGCTGATTTTCGCATTCCCACAGCCAATACACTCAAAAACAACAGCCCGATCGCCCCAGCTAGCGGATTGCCGTTAACTCCTGTCACCCAGTCGGGAACAGATGCCGAATATCGCACTAACTGCCCGATGTTAATCATGTAATATCCCCAGACTAAACCTGCATGAAGCCCGATCGACAAACCCAGCCGATTTTGGCGCGATCTTTTTCCCCAGACCAGAATCAAACCCAGCAACAACAACCCCGGAAACTGCGGCCAACTCCGCAGCATGGCCGCGACAGGTTTGATAAAATGAGATAGGGCAAACAACAGGCTATTCGCCCACAAAGATATTTTATAATTGTAATCCCGTTGCAACTCATCCAGCAACCAACCACGGAATACCAACTCCTCCGCAAAACCGACTCCAAGGGCGCTTAACAGCCCTTCTGCGATGATTCTAGGCAAATTATCAGAATTTTGCCACGCGACTAAGCCGAACAGCCCTTGCACCGCAAATAAGCTGAAAGTGAGCAAAAGCCCGATCGCCAATCCAATTAAAAGCTCAAAACCGTTTTTTCGCGTATTGATTAAACCGTAACTTTTGAGTAATTGGGTTTGTCCGTAAACCTTTTTTCCCCAGATCCGCACCAAAAAGAGAAACTCTGTAAACAACAGCGCCATAGTGAGAATAGTTGCAAGGTTGCTATCTTTAACTAACAAGTAAATTGGTGCTGCTAGGGGCAACCAGATTGATAATAAAGCTAACAGGAAAATTGGGATTCGGAAAAAAAATGGATAACTGGCTATTTGGATTAATTTAGTCATCGATCCTTAAAAAAAAATAAGATTGGTTCGGAATTCTTTAACCACAGAGTACACAGAGTTCACAGAGAGAGATTTGAGATATCTGTACAAAGCAGACAGAGAAAGCTAGAATAGCATTGTATTCGCTGAAACTTTAAACAAAACAGAACTATAAAATAAGGGAACAATGACTGAAGCCTCGGATTTTTCAAATGTCGATCGAGAATTAGATGACACAATTTTAAGCTTCGCAGACATTCAGGCAGAACTCAACCTGCGCCACGCTAAAGATGCTCTGCGAGATATAGTAGAAAATCTCGACTTGACAGTTCAAGAGCGAACTGGACTAGAACCGGAAATTGGCGGGTTGGAGAAAATGCTCGACAAGCTAGAGCGCGCTTGCGTGCAAATAGCTGTGTTTGGGATGGTGGGAAGGGGAAAATCTTCGGTTTTGAACGCGCTGCTAGGTCAAAATGTGTTTGAAACTGGCCCGACTCACGGGGTGACTCGCACCACGACTATTGGCCAATGGGATGTCGGAGAGGGAATTGATGAGAATTTGCCCGATAGACTTTCGCCAGTTATTTACCGTTTGTCGCAAGTAGAATTAATCGACACTCCGGGAATAGATGAAGTTGACGGCGAAACTCGCGAACTTTTAGCCCGCCGCGTTGCTCAACAAGCTGATTTGATTTTGTTTGTAGTTGCTGGCGACATTACGAAGGTGGAATACGCAGCACTTTCGCAGTTGCGGGAAGCCGGGAAACCGATGTTATTAGTGTTTAATAAAATTGACCAGTATCCTGATGCAGACAGGCTGGCAATTTATCATAAAATTCGAGACGATCGCGTGAGAGAATTGTTGTCTCCCGATGAAATTGTGATGGCGGCGGCTTCGCCTTTGACGGCGAGGGCGGTGCGCCGTCCCGACGGAAGTATGGGCGTGCAAATGACTCGCAGTTTGCCACAAGTGCAAGATTTAAAATTAAAGATTTTGGAGATTTTAGACCGAGAAGGTAAATCTTTGGTCGCGCTGAATACGATGCTCTGTGCGGGGGATATTAACGAGCAGTTGGTGCAGCGAAAAATGGAGATTCGCGATGACGCGGCTAATCGAATTATCTGGAATGGGGTAATGACTAAAGCGGTGGCGATCGCACTTAATCCAATTACTGTAGTTGATATTCTTAGCGGTGCGGTAATTGATGTGGTGATGATATTAACTTTATCTAAAGTTTACGGCATTGCGATGACGGAAGCGGGCGCGGTGGAATTGCTGCAAAAGATTGCGATTAGTATGGGGGGAATTACTGCGGGCGAATTGTTGGCTAATTTTGGTTTGAGTTCTTTGAAAGGATTGTTGGGTTTGGCGACGCCGGCGACCGGGGGTTTGGCTTTAGGGCCTTATTTGTCTGTGGCGGTGACGCAAGCTGCGATCGCGGGGGTTTCTTCCTACGGAATCGGTCAAGTTACTAAGGCTTATTTGGCTAATGGTGCTTCTTGGGGAGATGATGGGCCAAAGGCTGTTGTGAGCAAGATTTTGTCTTCTTTGGATGAGGATTCTATTTTAAATCGGATTAAGGAAGAGTTGCGGGCTAAGTTGGATTTGGGCAGTGTGGAAAAACAGAAATTGCAGTGAGAAGAAGCAAAAAGGAAGAAGGCACGACACGGATTTTGACACGGATACACGGATTAATTATCGACAGTGAGTAGTTATTTGTTATTTGTTATTTGTGAGGAACTACCAATAACCAATGCCCGATGCCCGATGCCCGATGCCCGATGTCCAATGCCCGATGCCCGATGCCCGATGCCCAATGCCCGATGCCCGATGCCCGATGCCCGATGCCCGATGCCCAATTCCTAATATTATGTTATTAACGATTTCTACAACTCGCGTTCCTGCTACAGATTTAGGTTATTTGCTGCACAAACATCCCGATCGCCATCAATCCTTTCCGATGACTTTCGGGCAAGCCAGCGTGTTTTATCCAGAGGCAAATGCAGAAAGGTGCACGGCGGCTTTACTCTTAGATGTCGATCCGGTGGGTTTGGTGCGGGGCAAGTCGAAATCGGGCGATCGCCCTCTCGAACAATACGTGAACGATCGCCCCTACGTTGCCTCTTCGTTTCTGTCTGTCGCCCTCGCCAAAGTCTTTAGTACAGCTCTATCCGGTCGCTGCAAAGACCGCCCAGAACTCGCAGAAACAGCTATTCCTTTGACAGTTAATCTGTCGGTTTTGCCCTGTCGCGGTGGCGAGAAGTTCCTGCGGCAAATGTTTGAGCCGCTGGGCTATCAAGTCGCAGCAAAACCCCTGATTCTTGACGAGCAATTTCCCGACTGGGGCGCGAGTCCTTACTTTTCTGTGGAACTGCAAAATACAGTTCGTTTGGCGGATTTGTTAAGCCATCTTTACGTGCTAATTCCCGTGTTGGATGACGACAAACATTATTGGGTGGGCGATGATGAAATTGAGAAGTTATTGCATCACGGCGAAGGTTGGTTGAACGCGCATCCCGCCCGCGAACAAATTGCCAACCGCTATCTGAAACGCCAGCGCCGTCTGACGCGAATTGCTGTGGCACAATTAGCAGAAGAAGATAATATTGACCCTGAGTATCTCGAAGTTTCTCATCAGCAAGAAGAGGAAGTTTTAGAACAGCGAATTAGCTTGAATCAAGAGCGTTTGGAAGCTGTGACGGAGGTTTTAAAGCAAAGTGGTGCTAAGCGAGTGGTAGATTTGGGCTGCGGTGAGGGAAAACTGCTGAAATTGCTTTTGAAAGAAAGCTCGATCGAACAAATTACAGGCGTCGATGTGTCCTTTCGTGCATTGGAAATTGCCAGGGAACGTTTGCAAATCGATCGATTGTCTCCCGCACAGCAATCTCGGATTCAACTAATTCAAAGTTCGCTAATTTATCGGGACAGCCGCTTGACTGGTTTTGATGCGGCGACGGTAATTGAAGTGATCGAACATCTGGATTTAGAACGGTTAGCTGCTTTTGAGCGCGTTTTGTTTGAATTTATCCGACCCAAAAGTGCGATCGTCACAACTCCAAATATTGAATATAATGTTCGGTTTGAAAACTTGCCTGCAGGCAAATTTCGCCACCGGGATCACCGTTTTGAGTGGACAAGGGCCGAATTTCAAACTTGGGCGAATGGGGTTGCCGAACGGTTTGGCTGTGGGGTAGAGTTTCGTTGTGTGGGAAGCGAAGATTTAGAAGTAGGTTCGCCTACGCAAATGGCAATATTCGCCCAGTGAAAATAATACCGACAGTCTGTTTGTGCTTACAATATAGTTAAACTTGGAAAAAAGCAGGCTTCAGCTATGAGTAAATCTATTCAAACCCAGATCGTTAAAATTGACAATTCTCAGGGCATTCGCATCCCCAAATCTTTGTTACATCAAATTGGTATTAGCGAAGCAGTAGAAATCGAAGTTCACGGCGATCGGATCGTCATTCGTGCAGCCCTAAAACCGCGTGCCGGCTGGGAGGAAGCGTTCGCAAAAATGGCACAGCAACATGATGATGTCCTTCTTGATGATGTCACCACTACGGAGTGGGAGGAGGTTGAGTGGCAATGGTAGTCAAACGTTTTGATGTTTTTAACTGGTTCCCAGGCACAGCCCATTGCTGACAACTTAAGACTAAAACCCATAATAAATTTCGCTTTTAGTCGAAGTCTCGATCCCCCTAAATCCCCCTTAGTAAGGGGAGTAGGGGTTGACTTTGAGAAATACTCTTGTCCCCCCCTTATTAAGGGGGGTTAGGGGGGATCTAGACTTCGATACAAACAAGAGAGACGCTCGGTTTTACGCTAACTTTTCACGCCTTGGGCAGAGCCTAGTAACGAGTAAAATCTATACTATTAAACAATGAAAATTACGCTTCCAGAACTATCCCTAGTCGTTCTCATCGGTGCATCCGGTTCCGGCAAATCCACCTTTGCGCGCCAGCATTTCCTACCTACAGAAATCATTTCATCGGATTACTGCCGCGGGTTGGTTTCCGACGACGAAAACAATCAAGCGGCCACCGCTGATGCTTTTGAAGTATTGCATTTAATCGCTGCTAAACGTCTGGCCGCAGGTAAGCTAACTGTGATTGATGCCACCAACGTTCAGCCGGAAAGCCGTAAACCTTTGGTGGAATTAGCCCGAAAATACCATTGCTTTTTGGTTGCTATTGTGCTAGATTTACCAGAAAAATTGTGTGGCGATCGCAATCAACAACGTGCAAACCGCAATTTTGGAAATCATGTAATTCGCCGCCACGTTCAGAATTTAAAGCGATCGCTCAAATCTCTAGATAGGGAAGGATTTCGCTACGTTTACGTCCTCCGTTCCCCAGAGGAAATCGACGCGGTGGAAATCGAGAGACAACCTTTGTGGAACAATCGCAAACACGACTGCGGCCCTTTTGACATCATCGGCGACGTTCACGGATGCTGCGACGAATTGGAACAATTGCTGCAACAGTTGGGCTATCAAATTATCGAAAAATCCAGCGAATCCGATTTGGGGAATTTTCCCACCTACGCGCACCCAGAAGGCCGTAAAGCCGTGTTTTTGGGCGATTTGGTCGATCGGGGCCCGCGCATTCTCGACACCCTCAAACTCGTGCGAAACATGGTACTCGCAGAAACAGCCTTATGCGTGCCTGGAAATCACGACATCAAACTGCTGCGAAAACTCAACGGCAAAAATGTCAAAATCAACCACGGACTCGAACAAACCTTAGCAGAAATTGCCGCTTTACCGGATGAATCCCGCGAATCAGCAGTACGAGAAATCCGCCAGTTTCTAGATAGTTTGATTGGGCATTACGTCCTCGATGGCGGAAAATTAGTCGTCGCCCACGCCGGGATGAAAGCTGAATTTCAGGGACGCGCATCGGGCCGGGTTCGAGATTTCGCGTTGTACGGAGAAACAACTGGCGAAATCGATGAATTCGGCTTGCCCGTCCGCTACAATTGGGCCGCCGAATATCGAGGTCAGGCAGCGGTTGTTTACGGACACACCCCCGTTCCAGAAACAGAATGGTTGAACAATACTGTTGATATTGACACCGGCTGCGTTTTCGGAGGCAAACTAACAGCTTTGCGGTATCCCGAAAGAGAATTTGTCAGCGTTCCTGCTGCTAGAATTTACTGCGAACCTGCCAAACCGATCCTCTTTCAAGACAGCCGAACTCCACTTAACAATACAGACATTAATTCACCCGTTATCAATAGCGGTTTGGCCGCAGTGAATATCACCGTCCAACAGCAGTTTGATGACGTACTGGACATTAGCGACGTACTCGGAAAACGCATTATTTCCACTCGCCTGCAAAGTAACATTACGATTAAAGAAGAAAATGCGATCGCAGCCCTAGAAGTAATGAGTCGGTTTGCCGCCAATCCCAAATGGCTGATTTATTTGCCGCCCACAATGTCTCCCGCTGCTACCTCCAACGAACCTGGATTTTTAGAACATCCAGCCGAAGCATTTAGCTACTACCAACAGCAGGGCATACCGACAGTTGTGTGCGAAGAAAAGCACATGGGTTCCCGTGCAGTTGCGATTGTTTGCCGCGACGCACAGGCAGCTTTACGCCGCTTTGGCATTCTCAGTGAGAGTATGGGCATTTGCTACACCCGCACGGGACGGCATTTTTTCGATAATTCTACCTTAGAAACAGAATTTTTAGCGCGGGTAAATGTCGCTCTCACTGCGAGCAATTTTTGGGAGAATTTTCAAACCGATTGGGTGTGTTTGGACTGCGAATTAATGCCTTGGTCAGCCAAAGCTCAAGGTTTATTGAAAGAGCAATACGCCGCCGTGGGAACAGCATCTCGTCACGGGTTTGCGGAGGCGATTAAGAACTTAGAACAGGCAAACCAGCGGGGAGTTGAAATTAATTCTTTGCTAACCAGCTACCAAGAACGAGCCGAACTAGCCGATCGCTATGTTCATGCCTACCAGCGCTACTGCTGGCCAGTGAAATCCATCTCAGACCTCAAATTAGCGCCTTTCCACATCTTGGCAACCGAGGGAACTGTTCACACTGACAAAAATCACTGTTGGCACATGGAACAGATTTCACAAATTTGTAAAGCTGACCCGGAATTCCTGTTAGCTACTGAATACAAAATAGTTGAAATTGCAGATTTTGACAGCCAATTGGCAGGGATTCAATGGTGGGAAAAACTGACGGCGGCGGGAGGCGAAGGAATGGTTGTTAAACCAATGGATTTTATTGTTAAAAATAGGAAAGGACTCGTACAGCCTGCGGTAAAATGTCGCGGTAAAGAGTATTTGCGAATTATTTATGGTCTGGAATATTCTTTGCCGGAACATTTAGAAAAACTGCGATCGCGCGGGCTTTCCGGCAAGCGTTCTTTGGCGTTGCGAGAGTTTGCTCTCGGTGTAGAAGCATTGGAGAGATTTGTTGCGGGTGCTCCTTTGAGACAAGTTCACGAGTGCGTTTTCGGAGTTTTAGCGATGGAGAGCGAACCTGTAGATCCGAGGCTGTAATCGGAAGGTAGAAAGCAGGCGAAAATCTCGACTTGACAGTAATCTGGCAGGGGTTTAAACCCCTGCCTCAAAGCTAAATTTGTCTGAAGACAATTTAACAAATTATTAGGAAAACAACCAATTACCAATTACCAATTATTACTGTATCTTACTAACTCAGAACTTAGGTAATTGGCACCGATTGGGCGACTGCGGCAAATAAGGTGCGCCATGTACACCCTACTTTAATTCCGCGAATCGGCGGCTTAACATCCAATAAGGTTCAGTTAAAACTATTTAGTCCTCGGAGATCCCCCTAAATCCCCCTTAAGAAGGGGGACGCAAGAGTAATTTCTTGTCCCCCCCTTTTTAAGGGGGGCTAGGGGGGATCGAGCTTAACTGAGCCGTATTGGCTTAACATCAGGTTTTTAACCCTAATTGCCTCCTATTTGTAACCTCTATTTTTCTCCGACCAAATGCGGGTTGGTAGTCCCCAAACATAGACAAATCCTTCGGCAGCTTTGTGATCGAATTCGTCCTCTGCGCCGTAGGTTGCTAAGTCGAAACTGTACAGAGAATTGTCAGATTTGCGGCCGACAATCGTGGCATTTCCTTTGAATAGTTTGAGCCGCACGGTTCCAGTTACTCGCTTTTGCGTGTCCTGAATAAATGCGTCTAAAGCTGTTTTCAAAGGATTGTACCACAGGCCGTTGTAAATCATTTGGCTGTAGGTTTCTTCGATGCCTCGCTTGTACCGCGTCACATCTGCTGTCAGCGTCAAACTTTCTAAGTCTCGGTGCGCGTGCATCAAAACTAAAATCGCTGGTGTTTCGTAAATTTCCCGCGATTTAATCCCGACGAGGCGGTTTTCAATCATGTCAATCCGGCCGACTCCGTGGTTTCCAACTATTTCGTTGAGTTGGGAAATTAAGGCGACTGGTGATAACTCTTTGCCGTTCAAAGTGACAGGATTTCCGAACTCGAAACCGATTTCTATGTATTCGGGTGTGTCGGGAGTTTGTTCGATCGCCTTTGTCATCAAATACACCTCTTCCGGCGGTTCCGCCCAAGGATCTTCGAGGATTCCGGCTTCGATTGCCATTCCCAATAAGTTGCGATCGATACTGTAAGGCGAAGACTTTTTCACGGGCGACGGAATGCCGCATCTTTCGCCGTATGCGATCGTTTCCTCGCGGCTCATTTTCCACTCCCGCGCTGGTGCTAAGATTTTAATCTTGGGGTTGAGCGCGCCGATCGACACATCGAACCGCACCTGATCGTTTCCCTTACCTGTACAACCGTGGGCGATCGCATCTGCACCGTATTTTTGGGCAGCTTCTACTAACAATTTAGCAATCAGCGGGCGAGCCAGGGCAGTCGAAAGGGGATAACGGTTTTCATACAGTGCGTTAGCTTGAATCGCTGGAAACGCATAGTCTTTGACAAATTCTTCCGTAGCATCAATAACTAAAGATTCCGAAGCACCGGATGCTAAAGCTTTTTTGCGGATCGGTTCTAATTCGTCTCCCTGTCCCAAATCTGCGGCCAGAGTAATTACTTCTTCAACACCCCACTCGTTTTTGAGGTAAGGAATGCAGACGGAGGTATCGACTCCGCCGGAATATGCTAGGACAACTTTTTTAGCGCGACTCATTGGTATTTACATCCTGAATTTAACTGACATCTTGCACCCGCTGTGAATCAGCCTTTTAGGGGCGGGCTTTTCGGCCCAACCCCTACTCCCCACAATAAAATTAAATTTTTGTGGCACAGGCATCTTGCCTGTTCGGGAGAATAGTGTAAGATGCCGGCCCCACAATAAAATTAAATTTTTGTGGAACAGGCATCTTGCCTGTTCTGGAGAATGGTGCAAGATGTGATATTTAACCGACTTTTCATTATGCACCTAATTGAGATCGATTCTTGTCAGAAATAGTACAGATTTATATATTCTTTTTTTGCTAAACTTGGCTATTTACCGGGGGAGTTGCTGGGGAAAATCTGCTACCGTGGGATACGGTAACTGTGGCGATGGGGAAAAACCGTGTTTTTTAGTGTTGTGATTCCGACGTATAATCGTAAACCGATTTTGGCCAAATGTCTACTGGCTTTGGAAAATCAGCAGTTCGGTGAGATTGTCAGAGAGTATGAAGTAATTGTCGTGGACGACGGTTCGACGGACGGGACGCTGGAGTGGTTGGCTGCAGATGCCGACTTGTTGCCTCATGTGCGATCGATCTGTCAATCTCACCAAGGCCCCGCCGCTGCCCGCAATTTGGGTGTTGAAGATGCTAAGGGCGATACGATTATTTTTATTGACAGCGATTTGGTGGTAACAGAGCATTTTTTGCAAGCACACGCCGATGCTTTACTACAGGGTTACAAAGATACGGATGCTGTTTTTACTTACGGCAGCGTGATTAATACTTGCAATTTCGACAATCCTACCTCAGAACCTTACAAAATCACCGATTTTTCGGCGGCTTATTTTGCTACGGGAAATGTGGCGATCGCCCGCCACTGGCTGCTGGCTGCTGGACTTTTTGACAATCGCTTTCAACTGTACGGATGGGAAGATTTAGAGTTGGGAGTTAGGTTGAAAAAATTAGGTTTAAAACTCATTAAATGTCCGGCGGCGGTCGGCTATCACTGGCATCCACCTTTTAGTTTAGAGCAAATTCCGGGCATGATTGACCGCGAAATTCAGCGCGGTAGAATGGGAGTTTTATTTTATCAAAAACACCCAAGTTGGGAAGTACGGATGATGATTCAAATGACTGTTTTGCACCAAATACTGTGGGGAGTTTTATCATTAGGTGGGATGCTTAACGAGCGAACGATGACTCCTTTTTTGCAGTGGTTGATTGACCAAGGCAAGCCCCAGCTAGCTTTAGAAATTGCTCGGATTTTTCTGAATTGGTATAACGTGAAAGCCGTGTACGCCGCTTGCGGGGAATTGCAGGCAGAGAACAGGATACCATAAATCAGCCCGACAGCGCAAATAAAATATAATATATTGTAGGAGTTTTTCAGGGCCCATTGGTGTCAACTTAAGCTCATAATTAGTAAAGGTATACTCTTTGACAATTATGCCTACACTGCCCTAGCGCTGCTTCAGAAGAGGGATTTAGGGAACAGGGCCGTTTCGGGGCAACCACGGGGGGATTTCCCTACGAAAAACCCGGCTTTTGTAGGGGCGGTGCCAAGAATGGCCACCCCCACCCAGAGATGATTTCATGAACATTTCAGGCATCGGTGGAACCACGGGGGGTTTGCCCCTACAATAAAATGAAACCGCCCTGGATTTAGGGAACTCAAGACATGGATACAAACCAGAAAAAAAAAGAACTTTAGTCTTAAGTTGACACCCATGTTCCGGCCTGTTTTAATTAACCTTTCGAGTGTGGGTATCTAGTGACAAAATACAATAGAGAGCCACCTGGTAAAGGGAGGAAAAACCTGGTTATAAAAATTAAAAATTGTCCAAGTAAAAGTTTTCCCTTTAATCAAAATTGCTTGCTTGGCCTGTGATTTGAGGAATCTCTGCTGTTTTCTCACTGGGCTCCGAGAATTTGAGCCACCAACATTTTCAAAAGAGCATTGTTTTTGATATAATGACAGATAATTTAGGAGTGTGCTATATAGTCAATAGTTGTGCTGGTTCATCGGAGAGTGTTAGCTACAAGCGGTTAATGATTTTAAAAATATTCCCACATATACAACTTGAATAGTTGGAGGGTTTGCTGTGAATACAACTGACGATAAAAATCCCAGACTAGAAACAATTAGACTTCAAAACACTGTATTACAAGAAAATATTTTAATGGTGGACGACCATCCAGAAAGCTTGCGGCTTTTATCCCAGCTTTTGTCGAAGCGGGGATATAAAGTGCGGCCGACACGAGATGGCAAATTGGCTCTTAACTTTGCTCTGTCGAGTCCACCAGACTTGATTTTGCTGGACATCATGATGCCCGGTATGGATGGCTATCAAGTCTGCGAACAGCTAAAAGCTTGTCCGCAAACCAAAGATATTCCTGTGATTTTTATTAGCTGTTTCGATGAAGTTTTTGATAAAGTCAAAGCTTTTTCACTGGGGGCGGCAGACTACATTACTAAACCATTCCAAACAGAAGAGGTGGTGAGTCGCGTCGAAAATCAACTGCTTCTGAGCCGTCTTTATAAACAAATTATAGCACAAAATGCGCGATTGCAAGCAGAAATAGAAGAACGCAAGCGGATCGAAGCCGAACTCCGAGACAGCCAACGCTGGCAGTCGGCAGTAATTCAAACACATCCTAATCTTTTGTACGTTTCCGATTTGATTGAACAGCGAACTCTGTATATCAACCGCGAAATATATAGCGATATTGGCTACACCCTTGAAGAAATCCAGCAGATGGCAGGAGGATTTCTTCCTAACTTAATACACCCTGACGATTTGCCAGGATTCTCAGAACACCTGAGCAGGATTGAGGCAGCAAAAGACGGTGAAAGCTTTGAGTGTGAGTACCGAATTCAGCACAAAAATGGTGAATATCGGTGGTTTGTTAGCGTGGATACAGTGTTTGCCAGAACACCCGACGACAAACCTTGGAAAATTTTAGGAACCGCTACTGAAATTAGCGATCGCAAACAAGCAGAACTCGAACTTAAAACAGCTTTAGCTGCTTTGGAACGGCAAATTAAGCAAAGATTTTTGCTAGAAACAATTACTCTGGAAATTCGCTACAGCTTAAAGCAGGAGCAAGTTTTTCAAACAGCGACGGCCCAAATTGGTCGTATTTTTAATGCGGATTGCTGCTTGTTTCACACCTACACAGAACACCCTATTCCCAGAATTGTTAATGTCGCTGAGTACAGAAAATCCGCATTCAAATCCCTTTTAGATTTAGAAATACCCATAGATGGCAATCCTCACGTTCAGTTTTTATTGTCCCAAGATCAAGCTGTAGTTTCTGACGATGTTTTTTCCGAACCGCTGCTAGAAAACGTCCGAGATTTGTGCGGTCAAATAGGTTTGAAGTCGATGATATCCATCCGCACTTCCTACCAGGGAAAAGCCAACGGAATGATATGCTTGCACCAGTACGATCGCCCGCGCCACTGGACACCAGATGAGATCGGATTATTGAAAACTGTGGCGGCACAAATGGGAATTGCGATCGCTCAAGCAAATCTTCTCGAACAAGATAAACAACAGCGACTTAAACTTCAACAAAGCGAAGCTAGTCTAGCAGCAGCCCAGAAAATTGCCCATATCGGCAGTTGGGAATTTGATTTAGTCACAAATAAAATCACTTGGTCAGAAGAAGTATTCCGCATTTTTGGTCTTGACTCAAGTGCAACTGAACCGACATCTGCCCAACTTTTAAAGATGTGTCATCCCGACGACAGAGAATTATTTCAACAAACAGTCAGCCTGACTATCTCACAAGGAATTTCCTACAAAAGAGAGTTCCGGTTTTTGCATCCTAGCGGTCAAATTATCTACGTGGAAGGAAGGGGAGAAGCTGTTTTTAGCGATACTGGGGAAGTAATCAAACTGTTGGGAACAGTGATGGATATTAGCGATCGAAAACAAGCCGAAGCAGCTTTGCAAATTAGCGAAGAACGTTTTTATCTGGCATTTGAAGGCAGTGCGATGGGATTGTGGGATTGGAATCTGGCCACGGGAGAAGTCTATTTTAATCCTCGGTGGAAAATGATGCTGGGATATGAAGTAGAGGAGGTAGAAAATAGTTTTGCATCCTGGGAGAAACTGGTACATCCAGAGGATTTGTCTCCGGCTCAAGCAGCGCTCAATGCTCACCTGGAAGGCAAAAATCCTACTTACGAAGTGGAATTTAGGATGCTGACAAAATCCGGCGAGTGGAAGTGGATTTTAGCTCAAGCAAAGGTGATGGAACACGATGCTTCGGGAAATCCTTTACGGATGACGGGCACGCATATTGATATTAGCGATCGTAAACAAGCCGAAGTAGAGTTGCAATTTAGCGAACAGCGAGAACGAGAAAAAGCGCAACAGTTAGAAAAAACTCTGGCAGACTTAAAAAAGGCTCAATCTCAGCTTATTCAATCCGAAAAAATGTCAAGTATCGGGCAAATGGTAGCGGGAGTAGCCCATGAAATTAATAACCCGATCAGCTTCATCTACGGCAATATTATTCCCGCTGCACAGTACGCTCGCGATTTGGTAAAATTGATCGAGCTCTACCAGCAATACTATCCTGAACCAGTTCCTGAAATAGCCCAAGAATTGGCAGAAGTCGAGGTGGATTTTATAGCTGGCGATTTCCCCAAAATCATGGCTTCAATGCAAGAGGGTGCTAACCGAATTAAGCAGATAGTGCTGTCTTTGAGAAACTTTTCGCGACTTGACGAAACAGAGCGAAAAGTAATAGACATTCATGAAGGGATAGAGAGCACTTTGGTGATTTTGCAGCACCGATTGCAGTCACAGCCAAAACGTCAGGAAATTCAACTTATTAAAAATTACGGGAAACTGCCCAAAGTCGAGTGTTATCCGGCTCAATTAAACCAGGTATTTATGAATTTGCTGGTGAATGCGATCGACGCTATAGAAGAGTCATCAGCCCACTGTACTTGCAAAGTTCACCAGATTCGCATTGTTACTGAAGTCAGCGGAGAAAATCAAGTGCGTGTGCGGATTTCTGACAGCGGGTCCGGTATCTGTCCCGAAGTTCAGTCAAGGATGTTTGACCCGTTTTTTACTACCAAACCGATCGGCAGCGGCACTGGTTTGGGGTTGTCGATTAGTTACCAAATTATTAAAGACACCCACGGTGGTAAGTTGGAGTGTCATTCAGAAGTGGGCCAAGGAACAGAATTTGCGATCGAACTGCCGATTTCGCAAAAGTTGAAAGTTAAAAGTTAGGATAAGCTGTTAAAGGATGGGCGGTAAATTAACCATAATTCTTGTAAGGGCCGGTTCACCAACCATCTATAATATCAGCCAGAGATGAGCCTAAACCCACCCCGACCGTAAGACTGGGGGCAATTAACGGATATCATATTAATTGTCTATCAGAACCTATTTTACAGTGCGTCATAACCTGACATTTTCTCCAGTATTTCCTGCGAACGGTCTGTCACTTAGTGTAATCTCATCTTAAACATGATATAGTAAAGAGTTAGCCTTTTGGGGCTCCAGACGTTGCGCTGCTAAAATTAGTAGTGAATATTACAGTTGCTCTTATACAAACTCTGTCAACATACGTCTGCTGTAGCGTCTACCACATTTTTACTGAATTATGACTGACTCAATTCGCTTCCTCATGTGCGCTCCCGACCACTACGATGTAGACTACGTGATTAATCCGTGGATGGAGGGAAATGTCCATAAATCATCGCGCGATCGCGCCGTCGAACAGTGGGAAAAACTTTACCACGTCCTCAAAGAAAACGCCGTGGTAGACCTCGTACCGCCCGCAAAAGGCTGGCCGGATATGGTTTTCACCGCCAACGCAGGCTTACTTTTAGGCAATACCTTCGTCCTCAGCCGTTTCTATCACAAAGAACGCCAAGGCGAAGAACCCTATTTCAAAGCATGGTTTGAAAGCAAAGGTTTCACCGTGCACGAACTCCCGAAAGACTTGCCGTTTGAGGGCGCTGGCGATGCTTTGCTCGATCGCGAAGGACGCTGGTTGTGGGCCGGATACGGCTTCCGTTCCGAACTCGACTCGCACCCGTTACTAGCAAAATGGCTCAACATAGAAGTGCTTTCGCTGCGTTTAGTTGACGAACGTTTCTATCACCTAGACACCTGTTTTTGTCCTCTGACAGGCGGCTATTTGCTCTACTATCCAGCAGCATTTGACTCCTACTCAAACCGCTTAATTGAAATGCGAGTTGCGCCGGAAAAACGCATTGCTATTGAAGAAGCCGATGCCGCAAATTTTGCTTGCAATGCGGTCAATATTGACAAAGTTGTGGTAATGAACAAGGTTAGCGAAGCCTTAAAATCGCGCATTACTCAGGCCGGTTTTCAAGTAATTGAAACGCCGATGAGCGAATTTCTGAAAGCGGGCGGCGCATGTAAGTGTTTGACCCTGCGGGTAACGGAACCGGTGCAAGAAGATCGATCGGCAAACGTGATGGTAGAAAGCCGCACAATTCGCATGGAAGGTCACTTGCTCGATGCGGGTTTAATCAGCCGCGCTTTAGACTTAATTGTCGATCTCGGTGGCAGTTTCCAAGTGCTCAATTTCAATCTGGGAGAGCAGCGGCAAAGTACATCATCTGCCGACGTTAAAGTTTCGGCACCTTCCCACGATGTGATGGAAGAAATGATGGGAATGCTGATTGACTTGGGTGCAGTGCCGCCACCACAAGAGATTTGCGACGCTATTTTAGAACCGGTAGTGCAAGATGGTGTCGGCCCAGACGACTTTTATGTGAGTACAATTTATCCCACGGAAGTGCGGGTAAATGGTCAGTGGGTGAAAGCACAAAATCAGCGGATGGATGGAGCAGTTGCTATTACTGAAACTGCTGATGGCCCAGTGGCTAAATGCAAATTATTGCGCGACTTGAAAGTAGGAGAAAAAGTCGTTGTTGATGTGGTCGGCATCCGCACAATCCGCAAAACAGAATCGCGGGAACAGCGCAATTCTCAAGAATTCAGTTTTATGTCCGGCAGCGTTTCTAGCGAGCGCCGCGTAGAATTGGTAGTAGAACAAGTAGCGTGGGAATTGCGCCAAATTCGCGATCGGGGTGGCAAAGTTGTAGTTACGGCGGGGCCGGTGGTAATCCATACTGGCGGTGGCGAACATTTAGCGCATTTGATTCGCGAAGGTTATGTACAAGCGTTGTTAGGTGGAAATGCGATCGCAGTTCACGACATGGAACAATCGAATATGGGAACCTCTTTAGGGGTTGACATGAAACGCGGTGTTGCTGTGCGGGGTGGACACCGGCACCACTTGAAAATAATTAACACTGTGCGGCGTTACGGGAGTATTGCAAAAGCTGTTGAAGCCGGCTTGGTTACTAACGGTGTGATGTACGAGTGTGTGAAGAACAATATACCGTTTTCCCTAGCAGGTTCGATCCGCGATGATGGCCCGCTTCCCGACACGCAAATGGATTTAGTTAAGGCTCAAGAAGAATATACTGAGCTGTTACGCGGTGCGGATATGGTGTTAATGCTGTCGTCTATGCTGCACTCAATTGGTGTGGGAAATATGACGCCGGCGGGTGTGAAGATGGTCTGTGTGGACATTAATCCGGCGGTGGTGACGAAATTGAGCGATCGGGGGTCGATCGAGTCTATTGGAGTTGTTACCGATGTGGGATTGTTCCTAAGTTTGTTGGTGAATCAATTGGATAAGTTGACTAGCCGCCATCATGTAGCTCAATCTGTTTAGATTCGGCGGTTGAAACCGCGTCTATACAAACGAAGTCCGCCTGCGCGGACTGAAGAATAGAGGCTGGTAGGGTACGCATTGCGTACCTTACAGAGCCGATAATAATGCTCATTATCATCGCTCAAAATGCGCCCCAATAAATTGAGCTATCTCCCTTTCGATCGCCGTTTTCTCCTGCAGAGGATGTAATTTCTAAATTAGGGGCGGTGACGGGAGACAAATCCCCCGGTAAAGACCTAATTCGCAACTCATTTAGTAAAGCATTAATATTGTTCGGCTCAGCATCCAGAATGCTTGCCAGCGGCAGCAGATTTTGCACTGCATATTCGCCGAGTCGAGCATTAATACTCTCTGCTAAATAGCAGAGCATAATGTATCTGCTACTGCTACTGATAATATGAAATATTTTATTCAACTCATCAAAGTATTGAGTCCCCGGTATAGATGCCGCGATTTGGGTTTCACCCTTCCAGAATAAATCTACATGAATTTGACTAGCTGGCGAAACTTTAGCCTTTGCAATCCAGATGATATCGAGGATTGGTTCAGAGTCGCCCTCGTGGAAAATCAGCCGCTTTAAACCCGATATAAATTCTGGGGAATTTAGCGTATTTTGCCATTCTAGACACCAATCATTACTTTTAGCATTTAGGGCCTTTTTGACCGTCGTCGGACGTTCAATCACATCTTTTAATAAAGAAAGACTTCCTGCTGCTTTGGCAAATTTTGGGGAGATTTGCTGGTGCAGTATATGGTTGGGATCAATGTAATCTTTGCGCCAAGGTGCGTCCGGGATGAGAACTTCACAGGCGGGAGCAAGTGTGATGTTAGCAGTAAGTATCGGTGGGTTTTTAACTGTGCAGCCTTCTAATGACTGTTGAGATTCTAGACGGCCGATGACCTCGATCGCAGAGTTTTTATCTGCTGCGTTTAAAGGTGTGTTGCTGTACTCTGCTGCTAATTCTTCGAGAAAATCTAGGTAATCTTGCACAACAGGCGATCGCCCTTGTCCCAAAAGCTGATAGACTTCGGAAAATGGATGAGAAACCGCTATAGTTGTGCGGCGGTTGCCGAAAAAAGGCACGTCATCCAAAAAAGCGTATTTTGGCCGCCAAAACTTACCCTTAGACTCATCCCACAGACATTGACGGTGAGCAAAGCGCTTTTGAATTTGCTGGCGTTGTTCGCTGGAAATACTGCCTTTGATGAAAGTATCATCGAGATACTTGTAAATTGCCTTTACTGATTGTAACTGCGCGTTTATATCGTCGGATGTCGTGATTTCAACTGTCATTTTCCCAAGTTTTGATTAGTGTATCAAAGTGGTCGATAACTGTAGTGGTATCTACAGGCTGAAAACCAAGTGCAGTTATAATTTCGGGCTTCAGCAAGTCGCGCTCAGGGCGTGCAAATAAAAATTTTTGGCTAGCAACTAAGCGAACATCTTGAATGAAACAGACATCTTTAGCGCGATACAGCCTCGGTTCAGGTATCGCCGCGCCGGGATATTGGCTTAACTTTTGAGGATTTTGCTCGACAGGAACCCAAGGCTTATCTGCGAGTGTTTCAGCCAGTGTTTTGTTGGTATTCCCAATTTTGGTATATTTTAGTGCCTCCCAATTATCAACTATGTAGTTAAAAACGGCAATACAAGCATCGGTTACTGTGCCTGCACCTGAACGATTGGCGGTTTGAATTAGATTGTCAACACAAACTGAAATGTCATCTGCACTCAACGTTTTTCGCATACCCAAAGTATCGAAAAATTCGAGCCATAGTGGATAATCTTGCAAGTAAAATTCCCTATCGGGAATAGCTGCTAAATTTCCTAGAATGTGGCGGATTACTTGACTTTCGGGATGATAAATTAATTCGGCAGAGCGTAACCTGCGATCGCTACAGCGTACCAAACGCGCCTTTTTCAGCTCTTCCTGGAATGAAACAGCATTCTCTCCTGCTTTTTCTAGTTCTTTGCAAGCTTCACTCAGATGCTCTCGAATCCACGCCAGCGCGATTAATTGTTCTTCAGGGGCAAAAGAGGCATACTCAGGCAACAAGCACTCGCGAATCAGTCTAGCGCGATTCAGTACCGGAACTTGCAAAACTTGAAACATTCGCAGCCATTGCCTGTTTTTTTCTATGCGTAAAAGCCTCAACGTACCTGCAATTTCCGGCGGTTCGTATCCACCGCCCGGAAGGTAGACATTTTCATCGTTGAGGGAAACTATTTCGTGGGAAGTTGTGGGGTAAATTGGTAGTTGACGCAGCTTGTTGAGGCTATCTTGGTCGTAATTTGTTGGTTCTGAAGCTGCCAGGAAATTGAGGAGAGAGGTATAATGCTGTTGGTGGTAGGGCGGCAAACCTCGATCGCACCGCGAATATACTGTGTCTAGGATATCCGGGCCGGTGATAAAATAGACTAATTGATTTTTATGCCGATCGGCAAATTTTTCAATCGCCCCCTCAAGTTTTGCTGGTGCCTTGACAAGTGTCGCCCCAAAATACTGCACTGCTGCAATTGTTTCCGCCTCAATTTTATCGCCGCGCAACAAAGGAGTGTCAACAGTTCCCACTTTATAAAGCTTACCATGATTTCCCGGAACCAGCGGTACTTTTTTCAATTGCTCGACTGTTTCTTGCGACAAATATCTGGGACTGATATTGTAAAAATAATTATAAACTAAAGTCAACCATTCTGCATTTGGGGGATGCGGTGCATCGGGATTCCAATCAATTTCTGACGCAGTTGAACCAATGACATTAACCAATTTTTTCGCTACTTCCGCAGCAGTCATGTTAGAGATGCCATTTAGATTGTATGCAGGCAATAATTTAGTTAAATCTAGGTGCAGAAACCATTTTGGATAATTGGCAAATATTTCCCTCTGCGCCTCATCTGCAATGTAGATGGTTCCGATCGCATTATACCCAAATACTTGCAAAGTATTGTCAGCGAGAATAGCTAGCGGCAAACCGCGCAAATCTTGGCAATTATCGCTGAGACAATAACGCAGCAGATTCCCAATCCACTGCCGATTTCGCAGACTGGCTTTCGGTGCATCCAGCAACGAAACGCCTAGCGGTTTATTTTCGGTTAAATGCTTTCGCAAGTTGGCAGCAGTGAATGTTGACAAGGGCAAATCTGCATCTTTAAAAGCTGCCAAAATCGACTCGGGCAATGGCGGATCTGGAACATCGATATTATCGGCACCCAGCGGTTCTAATAAGTCGTCCCACCACTTTTTCGAGGGTATATTTTTGACTGTCGGAGGTGTCACCCATCTTGTCGGTGACATGACTGCCCCGTTAATTTGACCCTCAGTTACAGTATGTTCTACAGCCGATCGCACAACTTCTCTCTGATACAATAACTTGATTACAAAGCAGTACAGTTCTTCCAGAGCTTTGCTAGTAGTAATTTTGCTAACCGGCCAAAGTTGGTAAAATTCTTCTGGCTTAAACCGTCCGATATCTTGCACTAAATCGACAATTAAGTTAGCACAAGCGCGGGACAAAACGTGCTGCGCGAGTAGCCCGTTCCAAATAGCTCTCGGCCTGTCTTTTCCAGTTTGTCCGCTGTCGCTGCTGAGGTTGTCCCGCGAACTATTTAAGTTGAAAAAACCGTTGATGTGAACCGGCAGCCCGGTTTCCAGGGGAAGCGGCAAAAAACAGTAAACTTTGCCGGAAACAGGTTGAGGATTTCCCTCGGTACTAACAGCATTAATTCTAGCAGCAGCGCCCGCCCAAGGCAAGACTTTTTCTTGGCTTTCGTACATTGCTTTTATGACTTTTGCCAAATCGCCGCCTTCGTCTGTGCGAATTAAACTGACTATTCTCCAAGTAGACTTGATTGTGCGATAGCAGCTAATCGTTTCTATCTCGTGACGGTAAGAAACCGATACCAAACCGTCAGGATTGCGGCGGCACAATTCCAGCAGTTTGTCGGGAGTCTCTGGAATTGCATTGAGGAGTTTTTGCCGCGCTTCTCGGACTTCTTGCGGATTTTTGGTGACAATCGCCAGAATTTCTTGCCTGGTTTCTTGACTGTTTGCCGGAATTTCGTAAACTCTAATTTCCTGAACCGATTTCAAAAATAGCAAAAGTTCTTCACCGGAATGCCTCAGTTCGTCTAGCAGTTCCTTAACGTTTGATTCGGTGAAAGCTTGTTTGCGAATTTCGCTATTTCCCGCGTGTTCTGCACTTCTTAAAGGCAGGCGAAACAAAGTGCCTTGAAAATTTGTATCTCCCAATGGCAATCCTCCCGCTGCGTAGACTTGCATAAAATCGGGATATTTTTCGTACCATTTAGCGTCTGCCAAATTCCATTCGCGTCCCGGTTCTTGTCGGGAAGTGCCGGGAATCGCCGCGCCGTGAGGGTCAAAAAAGATGATGCGATCGCGCGATACGAAACTCGGATAATCTGTAACATGATATATTGCATTAAACCCGACGCCAAATCTACCCGTTTTCTGCAAATCTCGCGCTTTTTCGCTTTGTCCCAGACTGCGAATGCTGTCAAAATCTTTGTCTGCGAACACGCGATCGTTGTAGACCAACATCGCCGGCCCCATGAGCTGTATCATGCGATCGTCCGGCAAGTTTTTGACCTGATGGTTGCGCCAATCCAGAGTTATTTCTACCCGCGAGGCTTTCGCATCGTCAGCATTTTGGATCAACTCTTTGAGAATCCCGACGCCTTCGGGATAGTCTCGGATAATTCCCCTCAATCGGGCGATTAAGGGTTCGGATTGGTAGAAAGACTTGCCCTCAATTTCGCTGTCGCTGTAAGCCATAGATGTTCTGTTTGCTTTCTACCTAATACTATACAAGCTAAAGTGTAAATACCAGCAGGATGCAAGAGAGAGCATTTTACAAAAGCTATTCGTAATTTTGCAATAAAAAACCTCAGACCCGCAAGTCTGAGGACCGGAGTTCCTGAAAATCGTCACTTGTTACTATTGTCGCCAACAAACAGCACAACATACAAGAGGGGTGCAACCCAGCAAGGCAGCTTTTGGCAGACAGAAATTGCTTCCTGACTCGGAAGGCGAAAGCAATTGTTAATTCAACACCTCACGAAATCAAAACAATTCCTCTCACAATTTTCAGATATGCGTTGATAATTTTGCTTTAGGATGGCAGTCTGTCCTCGATCGCAATATAAGGCTCACCGTGAGTGCCCGTATATATTTGAGTCGGGCGGTAAATGCGGTTTGCCTCTAGCTGTTCCTTCCAGTGGGCCAACCAGCCAGCAACACGGGCGATCGCAAAAACCGGTGTAAACAAGTCGATCGGAATTCCCATTTTTCGGTAAACTAGACCCGAATAGAAATCTACATTTGCATAAATTCCTTTGTGACCCAATTTCTCCTCAACCACTTCTTCCAACTCGACAGCAATGTCGTAATAATCGTCATGACCGAAGTTCTCAAATAACTGTTCTGCTAACCCTTGGAGAATAGTTGCCCTCGGATCTTTCACCTTGTAAACTCGGTGACCGAAGCCCATAATTTTGTCCTTATTTGCAACGCACTTCTCGACAAAAGGCCGCACATTTTCTACCGAACCAATTTGCTCCAACATATCAATCACTTCTTCATTAGCTCCCCCGTGCAGCGGCCCCGCCAAAGTGCCAACTGCTGAAGCAATCACTCCGTAAGGGTCTGTCAGCGTCGAAGCTGTTACCATTGCCGAAAATGTAGAGGCATTAATTGTATGTTCAGCGTGGAGAGTCAGACAAGTGTCAAAAATGCTAGCTAACAGCGGATCGGGTTCTTGCTCGTTGAGCATATAAAGAAAGTTAGCCGAGTAGTTCAAGTCATCCCTCGGCCGCACCGGGTCATTTCCCCGTCGCATTTGCTGGAACGCTGCTACCATTGTGGGAATCTTAGCTAGCAGCCGCACTACAGCTTCTCGAATGTATGCTGGGTTAGCCAGAGCTCTGCGAGAGTAGAACAAGCCCAGAGCGGCCGCTGAAGCTTGCAGGGCGTCCATGGGATGTCCTCTTTCTGGAAAGCATTTCATCATGTCCCGGATGCGATATTTGATCCGGCGGTGATAGCGAATTTCATGCTCGAAAGCTTCGAGTTCTTCCTTTGTCGGAAGTACCCCCCAGATTAATAAATATGAAGTTTCGAGAAAGGAGCTTTTCAGTGCCAGTTCCTCGATGCTAATCCCGCGATATTCCAGCAACCCTTTTTGTCCATCGACGTAGCTAATGCTGGACAAGGTGGCGGGAACACCTTCTAAACCTGGTTTGAATTCGCCGACGACCATTGCGATACCGTTTTGTGTGAGTTCAATCTACATAAAAGTACATTACCAGAAACCAAGATAGTGTCGCAGTCTTGACAAATAATCATTTAATTGGGGTTCAGAAACCGGGTTTTTCAACAGATAGCCCGATCGCACCGCTGCGTATTGTCGCCTCTTTTTCCCGGTTTCGCCGTCCCAGAATGCGGTTTTAAGACTGCTGGCACGTCCTGTTAATGTCGCGGTTCGCTGTTTCTAGGGGAGCAAAAACTTGGGCGCAGTTAGCCAAAACATTTGGCTGCGGCCCACTGGGGAGCCGGTTTCCGGGAGGATTAAGCCGATGATACCTGCTTTTTTGAGAATCAGGGCATCTTGGGATCGAGCCCAAAGCAAAGTTTCTGCCCAGTTGCCCAAATCGGGTTGGTGGCCTACCAGGGCCAAGCTGCGGCTACCTATTTCCTGCCACTGTTTGTACCACTCCAGCCAGTTCCCGATGTCTCCTGAAGGTGCGAGGGCGGCGGATTCTTCTATTTGGGAACTCACACCGGCTGTTTGCAGGATTTGGGCGGTTTGCTGCGCCCGCAGTAGGGGACTGGTGAGAATCAAGTCAAACTGAATTTCGAGTTCGTACAGCCGTTGGGCAATTTTCCGGGTTTTACGATCGCCCTCTTTAGTCAGGGGGCGTTCTGAGTCTGTATCATATTCTTCGGGTGTGGCTGCGATACCGTGCCGGATCAGATATAAATGCACTGTGGCAGTCCTTTGTATAGTTGTGCGATGGCTACGCCCCGGCTTACGCCTACGAACTTATCGGTGAAGTTGGGCGCGATCGACATCTTTTGCCTATTCTACAACTGGATTAACCTCTGGCGCTGTCATCTGGTTTGCGCTTGTGTAGCGATCGCGCCCTTGTCGTTTCGCATCATATAATGCTCGATCGGCGAGGGCAACGAGTTCATCCGGTGAGGTTCCCAAGGAGGGAATCACAGTCGCAATTCCTATGCTAACGCTCACGATCGGGCTCACATCAGATCGATCGTGAGGGATTGCCAAATCTCGGATTGCCTGACGCATCGACTCAGCAACTGCGATCGCGCCATCCGCATCCGTATTCGGTAGGATAGCAGCGAATTCTTCCCCCCCGTAACGTGCAAACAGATCCGATGAACGTTTAACCGCAAGTGCCGCCGATGAAGCCACTTTTACTAAACAAATATCCCCAGCTTGATGTCCGTAGCAATCGTTATATCGCTTGAAATAATCTACATCCAACATAATCAACGAAAGCTGTTGTTTCCCCTGCATCAGTCGGTGCCATTCCGACTGCAATCGCTCATCAAAACAGCGGCGGTTTGCTACTTGTGTTAACCCATCTGTCGTAGCAATTAATCTTTCTTGTTCCGCCCGGTGTCTGAGCATCTCAAGAGCCTGCTTGCGTTCTGTAATATCAGCAAAAGTCGTTACTACTGCATAGGGTTGAGACTGATTCATCTGGAACAGCGGTTGCGAATTGATCGAAATCCAAGTCAGCGTTTTATCCGATTTGTGAATGCCCATCACCACATTTGATAGGGGTTTTCCCGTCCGTAGGGTAATCATTGCCGGATGCTGTTGGCAGGGGAAAGGAGAGCCATCTTCGTGAACGGTTCGCCAGTCTAAATCTATGGATGTACGCCCCATCATTTGTTCGGGGGTCAGTCCGAGAATCCTTGCGGCACTATCATTACAGGTAGTAATTTGTCCGTCTGCTAGCTGAAGTACGACGCCTTCAGTCATGCTTGTAATCACAGAACGATACCGTTCCTCGCTCTCCTGTAATTGACTCAGGAGAATGTTTTTAGCATCAAACTCTGAAGCCAGATGCAGGCTACCCCCCAAAAACCCCGCCATCAGTTGTAAGGTATGAATATCGGACTCTGTAAAGGCACAGGGTGTAGCGGAAACAACTTTTAAGACCCCAACCCGATCGTCCTGATAGAACAAGGGAACAACCACCAGTGACCGGATACCAATGCGCTGACAGACAGACTGCTCCACCCGTGTATCGGTTTGTGAATCATCGCAAAGCATGATTTGGCCGGTCGCAATACATTTTCCCGATAAACTTGTCCCTACTTTGATCCGTAATCCCACATAGGCGCTGGCGATACCGCTGGCTGCCCGATACACCAACTCATCCCCTTCCAGCATTTCAATCACGGCCCCATCGGCACCGAGCGATTTTTGAGTTCGATCGGTAATCACCGCCATCACTGCATCCAGGTTAGGATTGGGGGTGGCGATTTCCTGTTGGGTGGCAATCACCACCGCCAGACGCTCGAACTCTTGTTTTAATGCTGCTTCTGCTTGCTTGCGATCGGTGATATTTTTCATAAAGCAGTGATGCCCGCTCAATCGCTCCTGCGAGTCGTAGGCTGCCAACATCACCACCTGCTTGTAAAAGATCGAGCCATCTTTCCGGATACCCCGGGCCTCAAGCTCCACTCGGCCCTCGGCTAGCATTTTTTGATAAGCGGCCCTCATCCTGTCGCAGTCTTCGGGATGAACTGTTTTCTGCCAACTCATACCAACCATTTCTTCAGGCTGATAACCTGCTAGATTCGCGTAGGCTTGATTAACGGTGATGTACCGTCCGAAAATATCCAGCCGCGAGATGCCCTCAACGGCATTAGCAAGAGCTGTACTCAATTCTCTGAGTTCTGTTTCTGCCTGGACAAGATCCGTAATGTCTTGGGATGTACCAAACAACCGAATGACTTTTCCCTCTGCATTGAGTTGAACCTGTCCTCTGGCTTCGGTATGGCGGATAGAACCATTCGGGCGCACGATTCTGAGGCGCAATAGATAAGGCTCTGCGTGAGAGAGTGCTCGTTGAACTACCAGGTGTAGCTGTTTGGCACTTTCTGGATGGTAAAGCCGCAGGTTTTCTTCATAGGTAGGTTCGCCCAGGGCCCTGGATCGTCCCACAATCTCGAATAGTTCGGGAGACCAGGTAATTTTACCGGCAATCACGTCAAATTCCCAGCTACCGATGTGGGCAACCCGCTGGGCTTCTGACAACCGGGTTTCACTCTTTTGGAGGGCTGTTTCTACTTGCTGGCGGTCGGTAATGTCTTTTTCGTTCACCAGCAACATCGGGTTGCCTGTTACCGGGTCGTTGGTACACCGCACGTCCATCCCATGCCAGCGAATTCCCGCCAGAGTAATCACTTGAGCCTCCGTGCTAAATACTTCACCAGACTTAAGAGCTGCCATTGCTCGCTCTCCTACCTGAGAGTCAACAAAGTGACTCACAAAAGCATTATCTGTCGCAGAGCCACGGTGCAGCACCTCCCCGTAACAGCGCAACGCCGCCGGGTTTTGCAGCAGTGGCACACCTTCGAGGGTGTAGAGCGAAACCATCAGCGTGGTGTGTCGGATTGCCTCGATCGATCGTAGGGTTTCCGGTTCGATTTGAGGAGCGGTTTCGACCTTACCCTCCACCAGGATTGCCAAACGCCCGCTATCAATCCTGATGCCAGAGCACCGACAGCCGACAGAAACAGGCTCACCGGCCGGGTAAAACGTCCACTGCTCAGACAAGGTTTGGCCTTGCTCAAACTGCTCCAGATAGCTCTGCAAGCGAATTCGCGTACACTCTGACAACATATCGCTAAAGTTGTGGCTCGCGAGTTGCTGTCGTGTCGAAGCATTCCACAGGTACAAGGAGGCTTGGTTGGCCCACCGGATTTGCCAATCCTCAATATCAAATATCCAGATCGGGTTTTGCAACAAGTCAAAGGCTTTGAGGTGGACAATATCCCCGCTCAGGGAACAGGCCAAGTCTGGTTGTAGACAATTGTGATGATTGACTCTTGGCGCGCTTTCGGTATTGGGATCAGTTCGATTTGGTTCTGTTTCGAGTTCCGGCGGTTGAGTTGGCCCCAGCACCGGGTCGTGAGATTCCAAGTGCCGCATCCTCAACCCGATGTGCATTGCAACCTGTTGCAGGATCTCAAGGTCGAGAGGTTCCCACTGACGCGGACTTCGGCATTGATGAGCAATCAACAGTCCCCAAAGCTTCGGAGATTGCTGCTGTTTGCCATCTAACAAGATTGGTACAACTAAATTTGCCTGAACTTGGATGCGATCGAGCAATTCGACATCACAAGCTTGAAGATCACCAGCGTGAATATCAGAAATGCTGCTCGTTTGTCCCTGGCTGTAACGATCTACCCAGGTGGCTTCAAAGCAAGGATCATAAATCTGTTTTCCTAGGGTTGGCGGCCACTGGGCATCAACCGATTCTGCAAATACTACGCCATCTCTATGCGATAGGAAGCGATAAATAATTACACGATCGGTTTGCAGCAGCAACCTGGTTTCTTCTAGCGCACATTGCAAAATTGTCTCCAGAGCCACGAACTCGTTGATTTTAAGTGCAATTTCTGAAACTTTTTCTAGGCTTTTCTCTAACGACCAAGAGAAAGTCTGTTTTGTAGACATCTCCGTCTTCCTTGTTTTTTTAAGCTATTTTCTACTATCCTAACCCGCGGCAAATAAATATAATAATTTGTTTAAAATTGTATGAATCGCTACATGGGCTTAGGAAAAAAACCATATTCATGTGACAACCACAACTTTTTTTGACTGCTACAATTATTTTTTTCATATCATTTAGCCAATGGTTTAGGTTGTTGGGTATATATTTTGATTCTTTTCAAGGTTTTTTTTACTAATTATTATCGGAACTTTCCTGCACCAACTATAACAAATTGTGATGAATTTAGCGAGCAAACACTAAAATATCAAAAAAAATCCACCTTGCATTTTTGTTAAAAAGTAAGAAATATTGTGAATTTAGTAAACTCGCTAAAACTAAATTTGCTCCGCAACCTGGTTTTTTTGAGCAAAATACTTCGTTGCCTCCCTTGACAACAGTTAAAATACCCAGTTTATTTGGTGTGTATTTTGGGGAAATGGGGATAAAATTTATTAGGGTGAGTCCTGGAGAAGTCAACAGGGTTTTTTAACCTCCTTACTTCGTTAAAAGTGGCATCTTGCAGGATGTTCAATAAACTTTTTATGGTCGGATTCTCCTGGCCAACCCCTACTACCCACAAGAAAATACAGTTGTTGTGGAACAGGCCGGAAAGCCTGTTGATGGCAGAAGCGCACTAGGCGTGAGTTCAAACCCTCAATAAAACTTAAAAAAGCCGGTTGATGAGAGTTAGAGTGCGGGCAAGACTGATTATCAAGTTAAGATTTTGCCCGGACTGAGAAAAAAACACGGCAACACCTGGTAGCAAGCGGAGGTCAAAAAGCGATCGCATTCCCAGGCTGTTGCTGGAATCAAGACCGCACCTAAAAACTCCAGAGTTAATGATCGTAAACAGGATTGTCTTTAGGACTAATTAAATTCAGCAGTTTTTGCTTAATCTGAGCATCAAATACTTCCCATTTCAGCCTTGCATAATCGCTCTTCTCATTCCCGCCGGAAAGAAACCCCACGGGAATTTCAAAACCTCCGGCTTGACTTCTGCCGCCCCCAAAAAAGCGTCCTTGAGCATCTTGACCGAAGGCTTCTTTAATAAATTCGTCGGGGTCGAGAGTAAGTTTATTAGTTCGCAGGGAGCCAATTACTACTTCAATTTCTTCGTCTTTGTCGTGAACAATTGCGTAGACAACTGCTGTGTGTACGTTCTCCTCTGTTACTAAAAAGTCCGCCGCTTGGGGAATAGAATCCCGATCGTCATAGCGGAGGTAGCCGATGCCGGCGATCGAAAAATTGTTCTGGACGGTGCGGTGTTTGAGCGATCGCTCGATCGCGTCCATCACCCACTTAGAACGAGACGACTGTAACACCGCATTCAGCAACTGCGGGTCGTAAAACCTGCTCAAATAAGCCGCAGCTAAAAAGTCCTCCTCCTGAGCTTGTCTGAGGGCGATCGTATCCGATCGCAAACCGTGCATCAAAGCTGTAGCGCACTTGATGTGCAGACTGACGCTGGCGTCGAGAGTTAACAGTCCAGACTGTAAATACTCGGCAAAAATCGTGGCTGTAGCGCGGATTTGAGGGCGCAAATCGGTAAATTCTGCGTTCATTTCCCCCTGCAAATTGTGATGATCGATGACGGCAGCGATCGGAACTCCAGCCGCTAAAATATACTGGGTTAAGTTACAAGTCGTCCCTTGATTGTCAATGAAAGCGCAGCCCTGAAACACCGACAAATCCTTAGTCTTTACTGTTTCCACCGTCCACCGCTGCAACGGCAACCCTGTCAATTTAACTAAGGCAATATTTTCTTGGTGGCTGAGGGCGCCGGCGTAGATAATCTCGCATTGGATATCGTATTGTTCGGCGATTAATTTGTAAGTCCAAGCGCTGGAAAGTGCGTCGGGATCGGGAAAATCTTGCAGCAATATTAATTGGCGAGTGCCTTTGTGCCGATCGAACATTTGGCGGAACTGCTCGACTTTGCGATCGTGCAATTCCTCGCGGAGACGGCCGCGATTCTCTTCGGAAGCAACTTCGGCTTTGCTGCGCCGTTTCCCCGGCGCACTCACTCCGGCTACAACCTCGCTGCTAGGCTCAAGTTCACCTTCGCGGTTGCCGGATGTTCCATCGGAATTGTTAGGGAGATGGTCTTTCATCGTTGAAAATTAACAATTTAACTATTTCAGGATTTGCACGACATTCGATCTTAAACCCGGTTTCTTTGTAGATGCCTTTTTGTCAAAGCCCATACTTTTTACTAAAAACCTGATTTAAGAGCGTAAATTCTCTCTTTAATTTTTTAATTCACGCAAAGAGTGTTTGTTGCCAGGAACGAAGCAATCTCAGGACTGATAACTCCCGCAAAAAACCCCCGCGCTTGCGCTGACAGGGGTTTTAAAGGCCTATTACATATTTTTGCCATTCTTTGTGCATACCGCTCTTAACGTGTTTAGTGACTTCAAAATAAAGACCGCTGTGAGGTTTCCGAGGCGGATAGCGCAGCGGCATTCCCGCTTCTTTTGGCGTGCGGCTGCCTTTATTGACATTGCAGCGCACGCAGGCCGTAACGAGGTTTTCCCAACTGTCGCCTCCCCCGCGCGATCGGGGAATTACATGATCGAGGGTTAAATCGTCCCCCGTATAACTACAGTATTGACAAGAGTGTGCGTCCCGGTGCAAGATATTCCGGCGGGTCAGAGGAATATCCTTATAGGGAACTCGGACGTAATGCCTGAGTCGGATCACAGTTGGTAGCGGGAAGTTTGGCGCAATAAATTTCCCGTTGTGTTCTACCTGTTCTGCTTTTCCTTTCAGCAACAAAACTACCGCCCTTCGCCAATTGGTGATGTTAAGGGGTTCGTAGGAGGCGTTCAGCACCAGAACATTGCCCATTGTTGATTATTAAAGAGAATATTTTTTTCGATGTTAACACAGGTTCCACTTTAGGTGGGACGGCATCAGGAACAGCGAGGCTCAGCAAAAAAAGGTGAAAAACCACTCCTTTACCCTATACCTTGGCGCCTGCGCCCCCTAGGGCTGCATCTATTTTCGGCATTTGGTGTTTGTCAGCGAGCTTTTTCCCGGAGTTTTGGCTTAGATGAGGTCAGTGTGTGCGATCGCAAAAATTTGCCGAATAAATTTTATTTTTTTCCCTAAATGCCTAATCTTCCCGGCAACAAACAGTCTAACTTTTTAGACTATTAGTAACCTTAAATGAAAAAGCTTATTACTGCTCATGGAATTTCGGCTCTTAAAGTCAGCTTTTTGCGCGTCCATTATTGCCCTTGTTGCTCCGATTTTAGCAAGCAGTCCTGCCTTTGCCCAAACGCCTTCATTCTTCTGCGGCGCTGCTGGTGGCCGCCCCGCTACAATTGCTGTCCAACAAGGCAAAAATATTCCCGTTATTTTGTGGCTAGCTGATAACTATTTCAATGAATCAGGAGAAGATGCGATTACTCGGTGTACCAGAGTCTCAGGAATTCTCAACAACTCGCAACCGCAAGGAAGCTGGGATACTGTTGTCACAGCAGGTGCATCGACCAGCGGTCAACTAATTATTTGTGCAGCTAATCCTCAAGACGGTTCCTGTAGATTATTATATCAAGTACCCAAAGGCCAAAATCCAGAACAAGCCCGACAAGAACTCTTAAAAAGAGTTACAAATCCTAATGTAAGTGTTTCGCCTGTTAAAGTAAATTGATAGTCATAACTCATTAGCTACGGGTAGGACATGGGAATGCTGTGTCCTACTTGCAGAGAGTTGAAACTCTTGTAAAATACTTCGGTTGAGTGGTGAAAAAATTGCAGCTTTGCTTCAGCAATTCTTCTAACCCTTCAACCTGCCTCAGCCAGACAGTGCCGTTGCTTCCAGCTACAGCAATTTGCTTTCCGTCTCGACTCCAACTGACACTAACAACATTTTCCTCAAACTCAAATTGAGCAACCTGCCGCCCCGCTAAATTCCACAGCCGTACAGTCTTGTCAATTCCCACTGTAGCCAGCCGTTCTCCATCGGGACTAAAACTAATTGATTTCGCATCTAAATGCAATGTTTGAAATTCCTTAACTAATTCTTTTTCTGACAAATTCCACAGCCCAACTTTGCCATTCAATGTTACTGTAGCAAAGCGATACTGGTGTGGAGCAGGAGTGAAACTGATCCCAATTGCTTGAACAGGCAGTGTTTTTTTCAGCTTGCCCGACAAATTCCAAATCCGCACTGTTGAGTTGCCATCTAAAGTCGTTATAAAATCGCCGTTTGGGCTAAAATTTACGCTTCTCACTAAGCCGTTGTGACCAGGGAGTTTCACGACGCTAGAAGATATTGATTTTGGCAGTTTTGACAAGTTCCAAATTGCAGCATTGCTGTCTATTCCTGCGGCAGCCAACAACAGTCCATCGGGACTAAAACTGATGCTAGTAACTGAGCCTTGAATCCCTTTGAATGTAGAAATATTTTTTCCTGATAAATTCCATATTTTAACTGTGCTGTCCCTTCCTGCGGTTGCTAAAAATTTACCGTTAGGGCTAAAGTTTACCATATTAACTGACTGCTGCCGAGCTTTCCATTCAACAATTTTTTGCCCGGACAAGTTCCAAATCCGAACACTATCGTCTATTCCGGCGCTTACTAAAACTTGGTGAGTGGGGCTAAAATTGACGCTGGTAACTGCACCGATATGAGCTTGCCACTTCATCTTTATTTGTGGTGGAAGAGATGAGGATTGAATCTGCTCTTTTTCGCTAATCTTATCGAGGATTACTTGTAAGGCTAGCAGCGGTATAGTAGCCGGATATTGTTCTAGACGTGGTTGATTTTTAACCAAAGTTTTTAACTTTTTTCCCGATGCGATCGCCCTCAGTAAAGCTTCTGATAAAGCTTCTGTGCTTTCGGTTTTTTGAGATACCGCCAACAATAAAGCATCGCTGCCATTTTGTTCTATCTCAATACTTGCTTGTGCTAGTTTAAACCGCTGGTAAGCGAGAGTTGAAAAGCCGATCGCTGTCAGTAACGATGCTGCCAGTACCGCAGAACCGATGCCGATCCACTGTTTGGCTTTTTGTTTGGCAGAGTCAGCTTCACTCAAAGCTTTTTCGGCATCATAGACAGCTTTTTTTGTTTCGAGTGTAGCTGAATGCAGCAGTTGATTTTGGTCGCTCAAAATAACTTTCTGGCTGGCAGTCAAAAACTGAAAATCTTCGTTTCTCAAACTTTTTCCTGCCGCCCAAACTAATGCTGACTGCAAATCATCCCCTCGCAACAGTTGGGAATCATCTTCACAGCTAGAATTTAGCCATAGTTTGATAGCTTCCGAGTAAGGCGAGAGTTTTTCTAATTTTTCTCCAAGTAATTCTTTGTTAAATACAGCTTGATAAATAGGATTAGAAATTGTTAATTTTTCCCCGCGCTTAACGATTAATCCGCTTAATCGCAACTCCATTTGTTCGGCACTGCCATCGGGGATAATTTCAGTTTGTTCTAAAATTTGCTGATATAATCCGAGTCTCCTCACAATCCGCTGGTTTTCTTTGAAAAGCCGATCGCGAATTGTGGACAAATGTTCTGGGACATCCTGAGATTCCCAATTCTCCACTATTTTCAAGCGCACTACCTTTTCAACCCACTCTTTAGAAGTGTTAATTTTATCTTTTCCCCCCCCTTGGCCACGGGCGGCTGCATCTTCCTCCCCCCCTTGGCCACGGGCGGCTGCATCTTCCTCCCCCCCTTGGCAAGGTGGGGCTGCATCTTCCTCCCCCCCTTGGCAAGGTGGGGCTGCATCTTCCTCCCCCCCTTGGCAAGGGGGGGCTGGGGGGGGTAAATTCGGGATTAATTGTGGATTTTCCAACAATAGTTTGCACAGCTTTTGAGTCAAAAAAGGCTGCCCGCCCGTCCAATACAAAACCTCTCTCAAAACTTCATTAGGGCTGTCTGTAAGCTCTGCCAAGCCCGCTGCTAGCGGTTGAGCTTCTGTTTCGTCAAAACCAGTTAATTCGATCGCCTTGCCAATATTAAAAGGGGTATTGCTGCTGGCATTTTGCTCGCGGCACAAATCCGTCGGCGATGCTACACCTAAGAGGGCCCAAGTTAGGCGATCGAACTCTGAATTGTTGGCGCGCTTGTTGTAGCAGGATCGAATTAAGGCTAAAAAATCGTCGGCGGGAAAATCTAGGGCGAGAATGCTGTCGATTTCGTCAATAAAAATGACAATATTGCTGGAAATGTTGGGTAATAGTACGGTTTCGATGAATTCGCTCAATCTTTGAACCGGAGTTAAAAAATTGCGATCGCGCCACCAAGTCCGCACGTTGACAATATCCGACAGGTTAAAGTTATTTTCGAGAATGCGTAGCAAACCAGCATACCACTGTTCGGGAGTTACGCCGCGATTGCCAATTTCCGAAATGTCGATCGCAGCACAAGCAATTCCTTCATTTCTCAGCCGCTGAATTGTCCGCACCTGCAAGCTAGATTTGCCCATTTGCCGGGAATTCAAAACATAGCAAAATTCCCCGGCTTTCAATCCGTTATAAAGGTCGTCGTCGGCTTGCCGCTTCACATAATTGGGAGCGTTATTTGTGAGACTGCCGCCGACTTGATAGTAACTGGGCTTTGTGGTAAAATTCATACAATAAAAAAGAACTTTAGGCGGTTTAAACCGCTCAATAGTCAAACGAAGTCCCTCTCTAAGAGACTAAAGAATCGAGGGGTTATTATAATTTTGTATGATTAATTGTACCACAATAAATAAATATACTTAATTAAATCTCAGATACAAAGGGCTAAAAAAGTTGCTATATGAGCATTTTTCCTTATTCCTGACATCCGTTACATCCGTTACATCCGTTACATAATCCGTTGCCGAACTTTCTTCTACTTACAGCATGAAAACTGATTGGACTGGATATAACGACGACAAAGACAAGTTAAGATCTGAAATTTGGTCTTTGCTGATTCAGCAAGCCGCATCTATTGGCGATCCGTTTGGTCATATTCCCAACTTTGTTGGTGCACAGGTGGCTGCCGAAAGATTGGCAACTTTACCAATATGGCAACAAGCAAAAACGATTAAGTGCAATCCAGATGCGGCGCAAAATCCGGTGCGGATGCAAGCTTTGCAAGAGGGAAAACGCCTGTATATGGCAGTGCCGCGATTGACAGACGATCGCTGTTTTGTTGAGTTAACTGCTGAGGATTTGCAGAGGCAAAATATATCAATTGCCGAAAGTGCGATCGCCCGCCAAGCACTGAGTTGCGGAACATTGGTAAGTTTTGCAGAAATGGAGCCGATTGATTTAGTAATAGTCGGGTGCGTAGCAGCAGGGCCGGGCGGTGGAAGAACCGGGAAAGGTGCAGGTTTTGCCGATTTGGAATTGGCTATGTTGAAGGAATTCGGGTTAGTACAAATCGATACGCCAATTGTAACAACAGTGCATCCTTTGCAAATAGTCTCAGATTTGCGTTTGCCAATGCAAGCTCACGATTGGGCGCTGAATTGGATTGTTACTGCTGAGGAGGTAATTGAGACTAATACAAGTTATCCGCGTCCAATTGGGTTAAACTGGGATAGTATACGGCCGGAACAGTTGGAAAAAATACCAATTTTGCGAAAGTTGAGAGAGCAATTAACCAATAACAAATAGCTTTCAATCACAATCAAGGCAAAAGAGCATCTACAGCGATCGCCCCAATTTCTATCCCTTCAATAATAATCGGTATAACAGCCGATCGCCCAAAATCCAACCTTTGACTGTAATCTGGCTGCTCAACTTCAACAAGAGGTTGAGAGTACACCTCAACCAGTCCTTCAACAAGATTCACAATCCAATAAATCGCAATTCCAGCGCGGGCATAAATCCGTTTTTTGACAGTGCGATCGCGCTGAAGCGTCGTATCTGATACTTCAATAATCAGGGCAATATCTTCAGCGCCCGGATGCCGATCGAGATACTGCCGCGTATCCCCTCGAACAACCACTATATCAGGTTCGGGTTCGCTGTTGGATAGCGTTATCGGTTCTTGGGAATCAACATACCACCCCGCAGGTAAAATATTCTCTAAAGCTGTTCTGACAAGACGAGTTGTGACTCGATGCGGTGGATTTTTGGGCATTTTGAAAACCAACCAACCTTCCAGCAATTCTACAGAGTCATCATCGGTGAGAATGCCAGCTTGAATTATCGCATGATACTGCTCGATGCTCAAGCGCCAAATCAGATCGTTCGGAATTGCTGCAACAGTTTCGACGGGCGGCATAACTGTAGGGGGGAGTTGATTATTGTCTTATTTTACTGTTTTTTTAACGAACCGCAAAGGCGCGAAGCAAGACAGAAGAAGACTGTAAGTTGATGATATATCTACTTTGTGGTGAACACGCGCCATGCAATGAAAGCAGTAAAACCTAGATAACCAAATACGGCTATCCAATCTAGCCAATTATCGGATGTTATCAAAAAAATATCGTTCATGGGTATCATTCACCTGATTATTAATTACAGAAATTATACCAAATCCTCGTTAGTTATCCCCATCTCTCTCTTCTGGATACTCTGCGTCCTCTGCGTCCTCTGCGGTTAAATCATTCCTATGCAACCGGAATTGAGAAGACTGGCTTTTTAGGAAAATTATATTAAGTCTTTTTAAGAGGTGTTGTATGCTTCGTCAAGAAATCTAACAGTGCTTCCGCCTGTGGGGATGGCTGTAAACTGGCGTAAGAATAGCGATACAAACCTCTGCAAATCAGAGATAACCGCGTTGGGAAATCAAGCACTGATGGGATATCGACAATCACATCATCAACTGGTGGAATATCCCCTCGCTGACAATATACGGCATAGCTAATTCGAGGCGATTTAGCCCGACTGCTGCTGCGGCTTCCCCAGTGAAAAACGTATTGATCCCAGCACGATAGAGTACCAGCTTGTGTCGGTAAAGCCCGGATATCTTCCAAGGCAAATTTAGTAGCTTTCGTCTTGAGATTTTTGATAGCTTCAGCATACTCTGGATCGCGGTTTGCCGGAATCATGTACATACATGAATTGAGGGGATTGGCCTCAGTAATTGTCACCCAGAGAGTAAGCACTGTCGGCCTACCGTTGGAGTCTATAGTATTTTCGTACTCGGCGTCGCGGTGAGGCTCAAATCCTTTGCCACTGTCAGAAGTTTCTATGTAATAAACCCAAAAATTTGGAACTAGCTTGTAGCCGTTTCCCAAAATTCCTGTCAAGGTTGAGTTAAAGTAACCAAATGCTTGATAGAAGACATCGTAGACGAGGGCAAACATTGTCGGAAACCCGGCTTTTCGGACATTTTCTATACAGTCGCGCATCTGGTGAATAGTCGCAGCAGGTATTACGCTAGGTGTTTGGAAATAGCCTTCTTCTCGCAGTTGCAGCCTGTACTCGTCAATTTCTGCTTTTTGGATTCCCGACACTTCTGAAAAGCCTTCAAATGGTCGATCGGAAATAGTTGAATTGGGGTTGAGCTCGCGCCAGTAGTTAATATCTTCTGCTTGGGGCAGAAGTGGAATTAATTTATCTAAGTCAAGAGACTTTCTCAGAGTCACGGTTTCTTCAGTCATCGATCCTATTTTACGTTGATACTGCACAGGGAAAAGCCGGATCGCCATGATGCGATATTTGTGCTGCTCTTTCCCCCTACTGCTGATTCTACGTCATTAACGAGCTAAAATCTCCAATTAATTAACTCCCCAATTAGTTTTAAAATATTGTCGATACAGTTCGCACCTGGGCACGCACTCGTTCCCCTGCAATCTCACCAACCCCAAACTGTCTAATTTAAACGCCTGCATCGCCTTTAGTTGCACCGGAGAATCCGCCGCCACAATCTCTCTCATCCCCTGCGCCAACTCTGGATATTCTTCTAAATTCCACAACTGCCGGCGCAAATGGTCGCTGTAAATTCCCGCATCTGCGATCGCAGTTTCTTTTAATTCATCGAGTGTCAAACCCGATCGCGAAATGTGATATAATGCAACTCGCACTAAATACGGATGACCGCCCACAATTCCCATCAAATCCTCAACTTCTGCCTCCGACCAATTCAAGTTGTGGCGCGCTGCTAAATCTTGTATTTGCTGAGAGTTGAATTCGGGCAAATCTACGGGCAGTCCGACGTTAAAAGGCGATTGATTGATGTTCATCGGGATGTAAACTTCGGTGGAGTGAACTACAATTAATCGCAGTTTTTTCCAGATGTCGCGCCGCTTCGATTCTTCGTGCCACGCCCGCAGCAGTCCTAAAAAGTCTTCGGCAATGTCGGGATATTGGAAAACGCGATCGATCTCGTCTAATCCTAAAATTAAAGGACTGTCGATTTGCGGCAAAATATATTTTTCAAAGTAATCTTTGCAGTTGACTTTGCTGCCAAAAATCTCGTCCCAATAATCGTCTAATTGATTGGGTAAGTGCAACTCGCGCCCGACGTAAGCGCAAAACCACTTTAAGAATTTATCTAAGTTGGCAAATACGGCTTTATCTACTAACTGAAAAGTTAGCGGCACTGTGCAATAGCCTTGACGGGCTCCGTGATGCAAAATTCTTGCCATCAAGGAAGTTTTGCCCATTTGTCTCGGTGCTTTAATTCTAATTAACGCGCTGGGCTGCACAATAGTTTGATAACAGCGTTCTTCGATGGGCGGGCGTTCTACATAAAATTGAGAAGCGACATCGACTTGTCCTCCCGGTAATTCTGGTTCGGCGGCGGGTAGAGGTATTTCGTCGCTGCTAATTTCTAATAGCTGTTTTTGTGTTAAATCTTCCGTTTGTTCTGTAACCGGTGCGGGTTTTTCTGCTAGCAAATTCAGAACTTCTTCGATAATAATTGGAGTGTCGGCGGTGGTTTTCCATTCCCTCTGTTTGATGCGGTACAGATAGCCCCGCAAGTCGTGATTTAGAGGCGCGTTCAGGGGGAAACCGACGCGGATGGGGAGAATTATTGGTTTTTTGTCATGGCGCGAGTCTTGGAGTTCTTTTGCTTGCTGAACTTGATATGTTAGTAGTTCGCTTTGGTTTCCCGTTGGCGGTAACAGTAGCAGCAAATAATCGCATTCTTGGAGGAATAAATTAATGCGATCGAACCAATTATCTCCTAATCTAATGTTATTTTCTGCTGTGAAAACTGTATGACCGATCGCGCTTAAGGCCGTTTCTAACTGTTTTCCCAACTCGCGATCGGGTTCGGCGCTGCGATAACTGACAAATACTTTAACAATTCTGCTGCTGGTGGCTGTTTCCCCCGCTGGTGGCAAATTGTCCAGCTCGTCTAAATTTTCCGGTTCCTCAAGTTTAGCCGATCGATGGTCGCTAGCAGCCAGAGTCATCTCAAAAGCCGCGAACAACTGCCGAATTTTACTCAAATCCGCACCTTCTCTACCCTGCTTAATTTTGCTGACTGTATCGGCACCGACGCCAGATTCAGCCTCGATTTCCGTCAGAGTACCTCTAATGTTATGTCGGTCAGACCATTCTTGGAGCGCCTCGTTAAGTTTCTTTAAGCCAGAGGCAGTGAGAATGCGACCACGATCGCGTTTTGACTTGAGCACTTCGCTTGCACTGAAAGGGGAACGAATCTAGAAATTTTAACGCCTTAAGTCCCTATTTTAGGCGATTTTAAGGAAGATAGTCAGCCAGCCGGAATTTAAGGGATTTTACTTGAAGAGGTTTTTGGGGCGATCGACTCCTCAAACTCTGTCCTGATAACGGCTTCAACAGTTGAATATATTTGAGGAGAAAAAGTTTTTCTTAACTCCCCAATCTCCGCCGCTAATGACGATTTAACTTTTTAGAGTAGATACACGAAGCAAAAAAGGAGAACCCAAATGAACAAAATCTTACACAGACTGGCAATGGCCGCTTTGGGAACTGCCGCCATTTTCACAATTAATACACTCAATAATTTAACAGAAGCATCAGCCGCTGGTAAATTTGACCAACCAGAAATTTATCAAAACACAGTTTTTCCACTTGGCGTACCGGGTCAGTTCCATAAATAGGCAAATTCATTGATTGATTGATTTAATTTAATTAAGGAGAAATTATGAAGTCTACACTGTGTTCGCCGCAACCTATAGCTACAAAATCAGACTCGGTTGATGCTGAGGCGATCGATGCCTGCACTGCACTTGCGTGGGTGGAATTGGTAGCATTAGATGCCAGCGCTCTCACGGGGGATGATTGGCTGGCTTTGTGCGATGATATAGATAGCGGGGAAATCTACCGCTGCTGGTTTTTGTGGCGCGATCGCGAAGTTAGCGGTAATTGGGAAGCTTACGATCCTTTGAGCGATCGCCGATTTGTTGCTAAGGGAAAAGTTTTTCTCAAAGCCGCGATCGACTCCCTCGAAGATGCTAGAAATCGGGAAGTCGCCTAACTTGAATTCATCGAAGGCGAATAAAATTTGTGCCTACAAAATAAGAATTCTGCCAAGAGAATTCGCCAGTGTACAAAGTTTTGTCCGCCTGCGCGAGACAGGAAGAAAAAGGGGTAATAGAACCGGATTTGATATGAGTCCCGGAAACGGAATACTCTCAGAGAAAATAAAAAAAATACGGCTGGGGGCAAGAATTGACTGTATGATGCTAGGTGCTTCATCTCGAAAGCGGTTGATAACGTTTTTCCTGCCGCTTTATCGCTGCCGCCGTTCCACTTTTTCTCTTTAAACATGACTCTAAAACTGCGATGGCTGTTGCCGGCCGCCCTTAGTCTTTTCTCGATCGCCCTGCCCGCAAAAGCTGATACACTAACATCTTGGCACTTCGATGCCCGCGAAAACCAACTCAATTTAACCACAGATTCAGGAGTGCAGCCGGAAGTTAAACTAATCGCCAATCCCACCCGCTTAGTAATTGATTTACCGGGAATAGTTTTGGAATATCCCGAAACTCCTCAAAGCTACAATTCAGCTATTCAACAAATTAGAGTCGGGCAATTTGACACCGGAACTACCAGGTTAGTGATACAATTAACTCCCGGTTATAAGTTAGACCCGCAAAAAGTCCGAGTCATTAGAGAATCTGCCACGCGCTGGTCATTTCAGTTGCCAAATCCAGAGCAAATAGCGGGCAACGAGTTTTTGCAACCAACACCTATTACCCAGATAGAACAAAAACCCAGTCAAGTTCCCCTAACTGCTTCTTCAGCCACTCCGAGAAATTATGACGCTGATTTGGGGATTTCAACAGGTTCCGAAATGAGCGCAATCAAGCCTCAAATCGAAAGTGCGATCGCACAGTATAGATCCCTCAGCGCCGGAATGTTTTTTCTGGATTTAGATACAGGAAACTATTTGGATATCAAGGGCGATCGAGTATTTCCGGCCGCCAGTACCATCAAACTACCAATTCTGATTGCTTTTTATCAAGATGTAGACGCGGGCAAAGTTAGCCTAGACGAAACATTAGTTATGAAGCCCGACTTAGTTGCCAGCGGTTCTGGAACTATGCAAGACAGACCAAATGGCACTCGGTTTAGCATCAGAGAAACCGTAGATAAAATGATTACCATCAGCGACAATACAGCCACCAACATGATTATTGAACGTTTGGGGGGAATTGCTAAACTCAACGAGCGTTTTCGCAATTGGGGATTAACTGATACGAGAATTCGCAATTGGCTCGGTGATTTTCAAGGAACAAATACCACAAGTTCTGTGGATATGGTAAAGTTGCTGGCGATGCTGTCTGGCGATAAATTAGTCTCTGAATCGAGTCGCGAACAAGCTTTAGAATTACTGCGGCACACAACAACTAGAACGCTTTTGCCATCCGGTTTGGGGCCCGGTGCAGTTATTGCTGACAAAACCGGAGATATCGGGTTTGTGGTTGGCGATGCGGGAATTATTGATATGCCCAACGGTAAGCGTTATTTAGCGGCAATCTTTGTCAAACGTCCTTACAATGACCCGATTGTGAGAGATTTTGTGCGTCGAATTTCGCGGATTGTTTACAATTATTTAGACCAACCTGCGGCGAGAGTACCGGATAATTTACGTTAATCTGAGATGTTGCACCATTGTCAATCAGCCTTTTGAACGGACTCTGGGGCCCCTTCCACAAGAAAATCTACTCTTTGTGGAACAGGCATCTTGCCTGTTCTTGAGAAGCAATATCTCACGTTGATCAGACAATTCGGCGATTGAAATCGCTACTAAACAAACAAAGTCCGCGTTCGCGGACTTGAAGAGAAGATTTTTAATTACTAAGGACTATTCTTTGCGCTCAATTGCTACAGTCAAATGAGCCGCAACTGCCCCCACTGTAGCAAGTACAGCAGCAATTGGAAAGACTACTGAGCCGGCAACGCCGCCTACCAATCCAGCCATCAGCGGAATGTCTGCCAAAGTCCGCCCTTGCGAGTTTTTGATGACGAGGCGGCGGAGTTTTCCTTGCTGAATTAGTTCTTTGACTTTACCAATTAGGCTGTCGCCGCTAATCTTAAATTCTTCCACTCTGACTTTTTCCTCTGTGGCAAATTCTGAGGCAAATACATGAGTTTCAACTGTTGGGTTGGCTGAATTCCCTGCCGCTGCTGTTTCGTCTTGTAGAATTGTTACTTGTTGTTCTATTTGTGAGTTCATTTTGTGTAAGGGCGGGTGAAAACCAGCCGTTTAATTTCTATACCCTTATCTTCGGCGATCGCACTTGGGAATGACAGGCAAGGAAACCCTACAATCTGCATTCGTACTTTCCACCCCCGCCTTTTTACTCAAAAGATTATTTTTGTGGCGTTAGATCGGGGCGGATTTATCTCTTCCTAAAGGTAGAGAAGATCTTATTGAAACTGCCCGTCTCTAGATACAAGTAAGGTGCCTATGCCAGCCATTTCAAGGTGGCTGCTGTCTGTTGCATCTTTAAGTTGGACACCAAGCGAAGTAAAGTCAGGGAAAATTATTAAAATTAAAACTTTATATTTCTACAATGACTTCAAAAGTGATTGCTATCTAGGCACAATCAAGCTAGGGCTTGCAATGCCAGTTCTCAAAAGCACCCCAGAGATAGCGATCTCACTGGCGAAGTACAATAAAATCAGAAACGCAAACTGAGTAAATCAACGAACATCTGAATCAAGATATTAAGCTTGCAGGTTTAGCTCAATTGCTGGGCATGAGTCAATTTCATTTCAGCCATCTGTTGAAGCAGTTGATAGGCACATCTCCCTAACAATATTCGATCGCGCAACGGGTAAAACGGCAGAAGCAGTTGTTGAAATAAAAAGAGCGATCGATTAAGGAAGCGCGATCGCAGCTATTTGACATAAATAGTTTGAGCAGTAGAGAGAATTTCAAAGGCGGCGAATCCAGTTGGAACTGCGATCGATCGCCCGTTTACTGATTAGATCGACTCGTCTACTTAGCACTGCTTCGAGTTCTTCCTGCATTTGGGCGCGATCGAGTAAACTCCAGTCGGCCGTGGGGGCAAAAGCCACTAGGATATCGATGTCGCTGTCTGCATGAAAGTCGTCACGAAGGATCGAACCAAAGAGCGAGAGTTCGATGATTTGCCACTGTTGGCAGAATTTGGTGATTTGGTCAATTGGTAGGGCGATCGGGGTTTTCATTCAGCCTCCTCGTCATCTATGCAGATTCTAAGTGAATAACTAGAATCTCTTCCTGGTTTCTGATAAATTAATAACTCCATTGATTGAGAACCACAAACTGATTATTGAGGTCACATTCTGCCGTCTCTAAATTATCAATTGCCTTCACAATCGCCTGATAACTCATATTTTTAGAAGCCTCAGAATCTTGATAAACTGCCAAAATTCCTGAATGTTCTGGGTTCGCTTGATGCAACTGCTGAAAGTCATCACAATTGCGTGTAAGCAGCACTCTCTCATTTTCTCTGGCAGCGTCTAGCACGACTGAATCTGGATGATTCATTAAATCCAATGTATTGACTGTGGCTACATCGTGACCGGCTGCCTGAAGAAGATTGACTAAATACTTTGCTTGAGAATCTTCGTCAAGCAGCATTCGTAGGCTCAACTTGGACTCCTTTTACTTCCAATCGATAGCGTTCCTCGTCTGCTTCTAATTTTAAAAGTTCTTGATTATTCTCACAGTAATCAATCACCTCATAGATAGTAGAAAGTGGTAAATCCCAATTTTCGGCTGCTTGTTCCGGTGACATCCCATTAGCAGTCATGTCTCCCCAAATAGTCGATGCTAGTAATTTACGTCCCTTAATGTAAAGTTGTTTGCGCCAAGCATGAGGACGTGAAACTAAATATTGCCAATTGTAGATTTCTGGTGTACTTTGCAGGGATTGAACGATCGCACCTAGCAGGGCCAGGCGATCGCTGACTGATAGTTGGCTGGCTTTTTCTTTAAGCTCTTGCAAGGACATAAAAAAATACTCCAACAAAGGTTGGTATTTGAATTATAGTACATTGGAAGGCGATCGAGATTGACATAAACCTTTTGAGCATCAGGGTCAGGTAAATAACTGTTTATACTGATGACTATTTTTTAGACATCCGGTATGAGTGGCAGACGACGAATACGAATACGGCTTGGCTCGACCGAAATGGCCGATCCTTGTTCTAAATCCTCCTCGCACTCAGCAATTACCATCAGCAGCAAATCCGTTAATGCTTGGGCGCGTAACCTTTCAATCCGAACGCGAATAACTGAGGGAGAAGCTGCTTCATCAAGTGCTAGCAATGTATGAAAATCTGCATCGAGTGTAACAACCACACGTTCCTCTTCTCTGGCTTTCTGGATGATTTCGGAATCTTCGGCTTGAGACATACCAATTTCACCAACATGGATGGTGTCGATACCTGCATCACGTAATAATGCTGCCGCAGAAAGTGGTAATCCCTGGTCAAGCAACAGCTTCATAGTGATTAGGTAGCTCAATGATGCGATCGTCAAGGTAAGAGGATACAAAAATTAGGGCTTGCCGGATATCTTCATCCTCTAGTTCTGGAAACTCTTGATGTAGTTCTTCTCGATCGGGATAAGTTGCTAGCAACTCGATCACCCGACGAACAGTAAGCCGAAGATCGCGAATACATGGTTGCCCGTTCATCCGCTTTGGATTGCTTGTAATACGATCTATTTTCATTTTGACCCTCGCAACCTCAAGATTAGTTCTGACGAAACCATATCAAGTGTCCCAGTTAAGTGGAGTTGGTCTCTCTATTTTAGTCGTTCTGTTGATCCCGTCTACGCGCACAAAATCGTCAGCGTTGGCACTTTCAGCTTTGATAATTTCCCCCCAAGGGATGTATTCATAATCAGGCAACCAAGCATCTTGTCTTCGCAGGAGAAAATCCAGAAAAAGTCTCGGATCTTTTAAACTATCTTCAGTTACTTTGAGCGTGCATTCTTCAGTGCGAAATTTGTAACCAACATGAGTACCACTGGCAATATAAATATCCCATTTCTTGGGGTTCCAACCGTCGGCTATGGGCGTACCCCGCGCTTCCATTTCCTCTGCATATTCCGGTAACTCTTGGGGTAAAATCTCAAAAACCTCTTCGGTGTAATCTACACCCCACTCGAACTCTTCAATACATTTACCATTCTCAAATAGCTGATACGCAGAACTACCTGATGTATCTTCATTCTGTAAATAAAGGCATCGAGTTTTCAATAACTCAGACACCTGAGAAACCTTGCTCTTTACACACACATTGATTGGAAAAACTATACTCCACGGATGTCCTTGATACTGATATATAAGTGACATCCAGCAATCACTAGGATGATACTGCTTACCCCATACGTTTAGCTCTAAATTCCCACCAAATACTTGGGAAATCACCGGACTGCTTAATTCAATGGGAGCTTTGACTAAAAGAATGCCAACCTTATTTGCTTCCAGTTCTATAAACTGAAAACCTCGCCTTTTTGATAGTGCTACTTCTGATATCATAGAAAAACAAAGGGTCAAGTGTGAAATTAATTTGGAACCTTCACTTTTTTAGTCGAGATTGTTTCTATAATTGTGTCACAAATGCGTTACAATATATGATATAACCTAAAATACCGCAATTCGCTCACCGATGTCAAAAGTTAGGTAGATAATTTTATATACTCATGACTATTTTTACTCTGCGATCGATCAAAAAAGACTTCGGCATCAAGGAACTCTTGACAGATGCCAGCTTCAGCCTCGATGAAGGCGATAAAGTCGGACTCATCGGCACTAACGGTTCCGGGAAATCAACGCTGCTGAAAATGATTGCAGGCTTGGAGTCGATCGACTCTGGCGATCGCTGGGTCAATCCAGGGTCTACAATTGTCTATCTCCCCCAACAGCCGGATTTAGACGAAAATCACACTGTCTTAGAGCAAGTATTTGCCGACAGTGGCGAACAAATGGCTTTAGTGCGAGAATACGAGGAAATTTCCGATCAACTTTCCCACGGCAAAGGCGATACAGACAAGTTGATGGCGCGTCTGTCTGCGGTATCTGAACGCATTGATGAGGTGGATGGGTGGGACTTGGAAACCAAGGCAAAATTGATTTTGACCAAGTTGGGGATTGAGGATTTTGATGCGAAAATTGCCGACTTGTCCGGCGGCTACCGCAAGCGAATTGCCTTAGCAACGGCTTTATTGTCGGAACCCGATGTGTTGCTGATGGATGAACCGACAAACCACTTGGATGCGCTGTCTGTCGAGTGGTTGCAGAACTATTTGAACGGCTATCGCGGTGCTTTGCTACTGATTACGCACGATCGCTATTTTCTCGATCGCGTTACCAATCGCATCCTAGAGATCGATCGCGGCGACCTTTACAATTATGCTGGCAATTACGCTTATTACTTGGAGAAAAAAGCCCTAGCTGAAGAATCCGCCGCCAGCAGTGTTCGCAAACACGCGGGTGTATTGCGGCGCGAATTGGAATGGCTCAAACGCGGGCCGAAGGCGCGCAGTACCAAGCAAAAAGCTCGGATCGATCGCATTAAAGATATGCGAGCCCAGGAGTTCAAAACAGCCAACGGCAAAGTCGAAATTGCCACAGCCGGCCGCCGGATTGGTAAGAAGGTGATTGAGTTACTGAATATCTCTAAAGCTTACGGCGATCGCACTTTAATTAAAGATTTTACCTACAATTTCACACCCGAAGACCGGATTGGAATTATTGGCTGCAACGGTGCAGGAAAATCGACGCTGATGGATATCATCACCGGACGCATTCAGCCGGATTCGGGTACTGTCGAAATTGGTACAACCATTCATATCGGTTATTTTGACCAGCATTCAGAGGATTTGACGCCGAACGAAGACCAGCGAGTTATTGAATACTTGAAAAGTGTGGCGGAATTGGTGCAAACGGCGGATGGGGAAATCATTACCGCTTCTCAAATGTTGGAAAAGTTTCTGTTTCCACCGAACCAACAGTATGCACCGATTAACAAACTTTCGGGCGGGGAAAAGCGCCGGTTATTTCTGTTGAAAGTGCTGATGAGTGCGCCGAACGTCCTGATTTTGGATGAACCGACAAACGACCTAGACGTGCAGACTTTGGCGGTTTTGGAGGATTATCTCGAAGATTTTAACGGCTGCGTGATTGTGGTGTCCCACGATCGCTATTTTCTCGATCGCACGATCGACATGGTTTTCGCCTTGGAGCCTGGGGGCAATTTGCGCTTGTATCCCGGCAATTATTCGGTGTATTTAGATTACAAAAAAGCGGAAGAAGCCAAGGAACTCAAAGGGCAAAAAGAAAAAGAAAAACTTACACGCACGGCGGCTGAATCTAATAATTCAAAATCCCAAAGCTCCACTCAAAAATCTACCAAAATTTCCTTCAATGATAAGCGGGAATACGAACAATTAGAAAGTCAAATTCCGCAGATGGAAGCTGAGAAACAAGAGATTGAGAAGAGGTTGTCTAACAATGCTCCGAGCGGATTTGCGGAGGTAAAGAAGTTATCGGATCGTTTAGCTCAGTTGACGCAGCAGATCGATCATGCGACTGAGCGCTGGTTGGAATTGGCGGAACGGGTGGGTTAATTTGGGTTGTCCGAGTGTTGTGTTTAGCTCCTGCTAACAATGGCAGGAGCTAGAGGAATGATGGCGGAAAAAATCCCATGCTGAAACGAATATATATTGACAAATTTCAAGAGTTTTTTATTTTCATATTGCAAATAGTCTTGCAAAAAAATATTAGGAATAATTCTTATTTAGCCGACGGTTTGGCAACCTTGGAGAATTTATTACCTAAGTGTGATGAAGCTATGTAGATTAAAGTTATAAAATAAGTTACCTGTTACTAATGTCAAGCAAACTGACCAACAAACTTAAGACGGGTAAAACTCTGAAATCCTTGTCAAAGCTGCAATGAGATCGGAAACAGCGACAAAAAACCCGCTTTTTTTGCGATCGCCTCAAGTAAAGCTGTGTGTCAAAAACTGCGAAGCCCCGGAGGGTGGGGTTGACAAAAGCAGTAGAATGTGCAGTAAAAGTCAGGGTAAGCAAATAAGACTGGCAGCACAAAACAGGGGCGAAAAAGCCCAAAACAGGTAAAACAAAAGCCGATCGGGCAAAGTAAGTTGGCCGAGGACTAAAAATATGGTGATGGGTGAGATACAATTGACCTGTTCTGAGCCAAGAATTGGTCAACATCACAAGTATCCTGTAGAAGTCTGATAGTTGAGAATCTCAGGGTTGTCGAGGAGCGGGAGCAAACAGAAAACTATGCCTCAAAAAGTAATCGCCGAACAGATGTCTTTGGAATCAGCGTCAGAGCCGATCGCCGTGAGGGCGACGGTGGAAACAGTGCCAGCCGAAGCAGTGGCAGTAGAGTCCTACGCAGATCGGTTGATGGACGAACTGTTTGAAGGAGTCGATCGAGCATTCGACGGCAGCGGCGGACTGCCATCGGAACCAGTGCAGCCTGAATTCGTGGCCCTCAAGTCGATCTCGGTACCTCAAATAGTTTTGTCGCAGTTGGCACCCCCCCAGTCGCAGCGGGGCGAAAAAGACGTAGAAGCGATCGCCCGCCAAGTCGCCCTAGAAACAACCAAAAAACAGCAGTCCAAACAATCATTCGACAGAATCCTGCTGGGAGCAGCATGTGGGTCGCTGCTGCTAGTCATGGGGTTATGGCTCGCAAGCAGGTCGGGACTCGTGCGCTTGCCCGCCGCCCCCGCACCACAGAGGCCGGTAGCAAGTGGCAAAACAGCACCTGACACCCCGTTTGTCGAATACGTGCAGCGCTCGCTAGAAGCGATCGAACAAAAAAAAGCACCCCAAGCTAACCCCCAACTTGCAGGAGTTCCCGCAGCCCCCACCCCAGGGACGCTGCCGAGCATTCAAATTTCCGGCGCGCCGCCCGCAACCGCAGGCCTTTCGACCGCAGTCAACCGCATCGCTGATGCCCTAGAACAAGCCGGTGCACAGCCGGGAGCACCAGCACCCCAAATCGTAGTGATCCCTCCCCCCGCTCAGGTGACTGTAGCTCCGCCTGCTCAGGTGGCTGCTGCTCCGGCTGCTCCGGCTGCTCCGGCTGCTCCTCAAACCGCGGCAGTTTCCCCCTCGCCTGCTGCTCCAGCCTCCGGTCGTGCGCTCGCCGCTGCGGGAAATCGAGATCCCCTCGCCGCTTCCCCTTCCCCCTCGGAGTCTCCCCAGCCAAAGATTTTGGCTCGCGAAACCGAACCGGCACCAGCGCCTGCAGCCCAGCAATCCGCGCCCGCACCGGAGCAATCCGCACCGGCCGTCAGCAGCGCCCCGACTTCCGCGCACACGTTGGTAGGGATTTTGGAGTTGGGCGATCGATCGGCTGCTTTGTTTGAAGTAGATGGCGTAGCCCGCAGAATTTATGTGGGCGAAAGCATTGGCGCTAGCGGTTGGACGCTGGCAGAAATCAAAAATCAAGAAGCCGTTATCCGCAAGGGAGGAGATGTGCGATCGGTTTTTGTCGGCCAAAAGTTCTAATCAGTCATCAGTTATGAGTCATTAGTTATCAGTCATTAGTTATGAGTTAGGTCATCGGTAATCAGTAATGGGCAGCGATCGGGCTGTATATCACGAGCAGTGAAAACAGTTATAATATAGGAACCGCCAAGACGTTCTTAATTGCTGAAACCATTGCTCTTATTGCTTCTTCCTTCTATCCGTTAAATCGCTTCCCCAATTCGTTGCCGAACTTTCTTCTGCTATAACTAACAACTCAGGCTCGATAATCGATCTCCTGTGACTAAGAACCAATGACTAATAACTAATGACCAATGACTAATGACTCATAACTGATGACTGAGGACATATAAAAAATGGGCTTATTTGATGATTTCAGCCGCTTTCTAGAAACCCGATTAGAAGAATTTTTGCGTAGCAATCCCCATCTGGAATTGCAGGCAATAGAAGAACAACTGAAGGAACAAGAAGAAGACACTCTGCGGCTGATTCTCGATATCCAAAAACAAGAGAAAAAACTGCAAGCCGAAATTCTCTCCGCCGCCCAAGAAATTCAGCGCTGGAACGATCGCATCAACAAAGCTAAAGCTGCTCAAAGGCTGGATTTAGCTCAAGCAGCCCAAGAGCGGCAAGCAGCTTTGCTGCGTCAGGGAAATCAGCGCTGGGGTCAAATGCAAGGCTGCAAAGAACGGATTGAAAAAGCAAAAGAACTGTACCGCCAAATTCAAGTACGGCGAAAAGAAGTCCGAGCAAAAGCGGCCGAAGCTGCAACTCGCACTACCACTAAAACAGAGCAGAATTGGGATACAAAGGGTTGGAATCAGAGTTCTAATTATAACAGTTTTACGGCTGCAGATCCTTTAGAAGAAAAGTTTCAACGCTGGGAAGCAGACGAAGAACTCGATCGAATGAAGCGGAATATAGGCAGATAGGGCGTTGCTGATTTACGGTATGAAAGGCTCAATATGCAAGTCATATAAACCAGTAGCCACAAAGCTTCCCGATTTCCCACTGATTTTTTTCATACCCTGATTAAGCAACGCCGATTTTGAAATAATATCCGTGAAGATTAGAGTAAAAAAGACAAATTCTGCATCAAAAAACAGTTTTTCAAGTTAAATCGCTGTGGTTATTCACAACGGTTGCTCTGCTTGAGAAGGTGGCTCTTCAGGCAGCGGAATAAACTCTGTCTCTTGAGGAACCTGAGCAAACCGTCCCTCTCTCCAATCGAGTTTAGCTTGCTCAATGCGCGAGTGCCGACTCGAAACAAAATTCCACCACTTATGCCGCTCACCAACAGGTTCACCGCCAATCACAATACAACGAGCCTTGCCTGAAGCAGAAATCTTTACTTCAGTGCCGGAATTTAGAACCGCTAACCGATGTTGTTCCAGAGGCACTCCATCGATCGCAAGCCCCTCTGTTACGCTGTAAACCGCCTGTTCGCTGTAATTGCCCGGTAAGGTAAATTCTCTTCCAGCAGTCACTTGCACGTCCAGATAAATCATGGGTGAAAATATTTGAACTGGGGAAGTGCGATCGTATGCCTCACCGGCAATTAGGGTGAACGAAACTCCTGCATCCTCCCAAACAGGCAGTTCAGTTGCCGGATGATGCCGAAACCAGGGGTCGGTTTCTTCGTATTCATCGGGAAGGGCTATCCAGGTTTGGATGCCATGCAGGATGGCTTCTTTGCTGCGATCGTCATCGGGCGTGCGTTCGGAGTGGACAATTCCTCGCCCTGCTGTCATCCAGTTCACCGCACCGGGACGGATTTCTTGAACGCTGCCCACACTATCACGATGCAGCAAAACACCTTCAAACAGGTAGGTGACGGTTGCTAAGTTGATGTGCGGATGCGGTCTGACATCCACGCCCCGGCCGGGTGGAAACACCGCAGGGCCCAGATGGTCAAAAAAGATGAACGGGCCTACCAGTGCTAAAACGTCTGAGGGAAGCAAGCGACGGGCTTGGAATCCACCCAAATCTTGAATGTGTGGCTCAATGAGATGCTGGATGCTATCCGTCATAATGTTTATGAAGTTGGGAACGCTAATCGTCTATCTCAAAAGTGCATTATACAAAAAGCTATCCCTAGAGAGTTGTATAGCGTGACTTGTTTAAACTTCCCCAACGGAAAGCCGTTGTAGAGTGTCGAGTTCTCAACGAGCTTTCTGCTTACGAGACGATGGAGAGTTCATCACTGACTTGAATCCTACCTTTGACCAGGGAGCGAATCAGACGATCGAGTGAGCCACGTTCTTCTTCACTGATGGACTCATCGAGGATGGCGGCCATCATGCCGTAGCGGTCAGCCTTGGTAACGCAGTGAGTATCGGTGACAGTGGCAATTAATTCGTTGATAGCGCCGGGGAGAAGATTAACTGGATACATGGGATTGTTTTGAACTCGACACCTTAATCATCTCGTGGTTTCTTCTAAGAGCAAGTGATGGTGCTGGTTTTTTTCCGTGATAATACTGAAAATATTGGGTGAACCAAGTCCGTGTTACCAGTGATCGAAGTCACAACATTGAAACCTATGCAGCGGTGGAACAATTAGAACCCACATCTTGCACCCTTCTCAAGAACAGGCTCTCCGGCCTGTTCCACAAAGAGTGAATTTTCTTGTGGAACAGGCCGTCCAGCCTGTTCCTAAAATGCTTATCGAGAATGGTGCAAGATGTCAGTTAGAACCAACCTTCGGCCCTTCAAGTGTCACAGTGATAATTTTCGTTTTTCACGAGTCTGAACCTCTTGCTGTGCAAATGTTTCAGACCTTCATAGGAAGAACTACCTCTTCTTCAATCACTTGTCAACAAGTAACGACTGTTGACTTATTATCCAAAATCAAAATAAGTAGACAGACAAAAAAATTAGTCCGCCTACTTAATCGCTAACTAGAAATCACTCCCACTCGATCGTTCCCGGTGGCTTAGAAGTAATATCGTAAACTACCCGGTTCACCCCCTTAACCTCATTCACAATCCGATTCGAGATCAGTTCCAACAAATCGTAAGGAACCCGCGCCCAGTCAGCCGTCATCCCGTCTTCACTCTTAATAAATCGCAAGACGATCGGGTAAGCATAAGTGCGCTGATCGCCCATCACGCCTACACTGCGAATCGGTAGCAAAACTGCAAAAGCTTGCCAAAGTTCACCGTACAATCCGTGCCGGTTAATTTCTTGGCGAACAATGAAGTCAGCATCCCGCAAAATATTTAGTCTCTCGGAGGTAACTTCTCCGATAATCCGAATCGCCAATCCCGGGCCAGGGAAAGGTTGTCGGTTTACGATTTCTTCGGGAAGCCCGATCGACCGGCCGACTTTTCGCACCTCATCCTTAAACAGTTTTCGCAGCGGTTCAATCAGCTTAAATCGCAAATCTTTCGGCAAACCGCCGACGTTGTGGTGGCTTTTAATTTTAACAGCAACTCGCTCGCCACTTTTCGGATCTGCATTAGTGTCAGCCGACTCAATCACATCAGGATAAAGAGTACCTTGGGCGAGGTAGTCGAAGGGGCCCAGACGCTTCGATTCTTCTTCAAATACGTTGATAAATTCGTGACCTATCCGCTTGCGTTTTACTTCAGGATCGGTTATCCCTTCAAGTTGAGCTAAAAAGCGTTCGCGAGCATTAACATACTCAACGTCAATGTGGAATTGCTCTTTAAATAATTTTACCAACCGTTCTGGTTCATACTTCCGCATAAACCCTTGATCGATAAACATACAGGTAAGTTTGTCGCCGATCGCCTTATGCAGCAAGAAAGCCAAAGTAGAAGAATCTACACCGCCCGATAGAGCCAGCAAAACTCGTTTGTCTCCCACTTGTGCGCGAATTTCGCGAATCGATTCCTCCACAAAAGTAGCAGTCGTCCAAGTCGGTTCGCACTCGCAAATGTGGTAAACAAAATTGCGAATTAAAGCTATTCCCCCGATCGAGTGAACTACTTCGGGGTGAAACTGAACCCCGTACAAATTTTTCTCGTGGTGAGCCACAGCAGCACACGGAGTATTGTCAGTGTGAGCGAGGATCTCAAAACCCGTCGGCAGTTGAGTACAGGAGTCTCCGTGGCTCATCCACATCGTGCTGCCTTCTTCGACATTTGTCAGCAAATCTGTAGGATCGTCAATAAATAGCGATGCCTTGCCGTATTCGGCTAACTTAGCCCGTTCAACTGTGCCTCCGAGCTGCTTTACCATCAACTGCATCCCGTAACACACTCCCAACACCGGTATTCCCAAATTCCAAATTTCTGGGTCGCAGTGGGGTGCTTTTTCATCGTATACAGAACTCGGGCCTCCTGAAAGAATAATTCCTTTAGGATTGATAGCTTTTAACTGTTCTGCCGTAGTCCGGTAAGAAATAACTTCTGAATATACTTGAGTTTCGCGAATTCGACGAGCAATCAGTTCGGAATATTGCGAACCGAAGTCGAGAATCACGATGATCTGGCGATCAATCTGCTGCATTAAAGAGTTTGTGAGAACGGATTCAGTTTCTATTTTAGTAGTCACGGTTATTGCGTAATTGCTAATTGCTAATTGGGCAGAAAGTAGGGGAGGTATTTGTCGCGCTCTCAGTACAATTCTAAGGAAGGCTAGGAACCATTGGTCGCTAGGAATAAATCTTATTGATACTAGATTGCCGTCAGCGATGTTAGTCGATTAATCGGGTACAGGGCCATAGATTTACTTCGATCCTTACCCTAATTAATTGAATTCTTGCTTCAGAAATAACTTCCCGAAGCAACCTAGTATAATTAAGGTCTAGGGACAAAGAATTATTACTTGTTAAATATTATCCCTGAGCGATGTTTTAAACAGAATTCAGGGATATTCACACTAGATTAACAAATTTGGGTCAAAAATGTATCTCCTATGTCACTTTTAACAATAATTTTGCGATCGCGCCCGAACATGACCGAGCCCACGGGGATGTGCAAGTTAGTGTGAGTAAAAATGCAATCCGATGAGCGCAAGTCTATTTGTCGGGCGATGTCGCCGTAAATTCGATCGACCCAATTGCTCCCAAACTCGCCGTCCAAAGCCCGCAGTTGCCCCAGAGCATCTTCGGCTGTCGCTGCGGCAAAAATTGCGGAACACGCATCGGCAGGCATTCGGGCCTTAGCACAGTAAGCTGTGAGAATTTCCCTGCGCCCGTCAGCGAGGTGGTGGTGAGTGTGAAAAATTCCCGCCGCCAATTTCATCAGTTTCCCGTGATAGCCAAACAGCAAAATTGACTGCACGCCCTGATATCCGGCCTCTACCAGCAGCGGGCCGAGCCAGTTAGCGGTTTTGACGAGCCTATCAGGATTAATCCCCAGTTGTCGCGCCAAATCCAAGCCGTTTTCGCCGATGCAGAAAACCAAACAGTCAAACAGTTCGGCTTTTTGTTGCAGTTGTTCGCGGTAAACTTCCAACTGTCCAGGGGCACTCAGCGGCTGAGAAATGCCAGTTGTACCCAGCAGCGAAAGTCCTTCTACCACGCCGAAAGCTTCGTTAGAAGTGCGGGTGGCTAGTTGCCGCCCAGACGGCAGAATCAGGGTGACAGTAATTTTTTCTCCCCGTGCGAGTTCTCGGCTCAGATTCGATCGCAGCAGCCGCATTGCGTAATCATAGATCGCCGCCCCTCCACCGACTGTGTGACGCCCTATACCTTCACCGCCGAGAATCACAATCTGCTCTCCCTCTCCCCGATTCTCTCCCTCTCTCTCCCTCTGTCCCTCTTCCCAATTCCCCAATTCCACCATTGCCCAAACGGGGGTATTGCGAGTCAGATCGAGATTGTCCCCCGGATCGGAGCGAGTCACGCCCAAAGCGGTACCAGTTTTGAGTACAGACGCCTGTTCGATCGGAATTTCTGCTGTTATTTGCGGTTCCAGTAAATTTACTGATACGCTATCTAGAGACTGAATACCTGCGCGTAAGCACCGCAAAGCTGCAAGTGCCGCCGCACAGGCAAATACTGGCAATGTATACCCCGATAAAGGTTGAGTTTTGGTCACGCTCAAATGCAGAAATACGTAAATTTGCGGGCGATCGACATCACGCCTTAGCACTGATACCCCTTAAACGTTTAAGTTTAATTCTAGGGTTTGCTATTATCTGCAGTTCGCGTAATTTTTGTCAACTATAATTTTGTCTTACCAGTTGGCGATCCTCGTAGAGGATCGCCAACAACCCACTCCGAAGGCTTACGGGCCGGTGCGGGCGATTTTCACAAAAAACCCGGAATCTCGATCGCGAGCGCTGGCACTGAACAAACGGATTCCAGGAATTAGGTACAAATCGTTAGCACCTATACTCGGCAAGTCGATCATCTTTCATTCTATAGATTTAGCTAGCCGTAAAGATTTGAGAACCGAGTGAGCTCGCGCGAAATTTGCTTTTGCCTTTGGGGAACTTGTTTGAGGCGGAATTCGAGCAATTTTTGGTATGCAAAATGCTGCGCTCGCTTCCTGGTTAAGCCCTAAAACCTACTTTTTTACAATTAGCAGATTTATCAGAAAATTGGGTTTAAAACCCCGTCCTTCTAGGACGGCTTTAATTTCTTAAATCCATTCCTAAAAATCCGTAAATTTCTTGTATTTGTGCTAGACTTGAACAGTCAAGGTTAAACTCCTTTGCCATGGTGAAACGGAGACACACTTTTAGGCATAAATTGTTGGACCGAGAGCAGCGAAAACTCTTAAAACAGCTAGAGGATCGACGCATTCTCTTTACCAGAAAAAAAATAATTTAGTTCATTTGTTAAGTAGGGTAGGGCATACCCGAACTCTAGGTTCGTATCCTAGTACGCTTTTGGAGATAGACCCTCTGGGGTTGCTGTGAATTAGGCTCGTCAATTGGTGTAATTGCACGGTTGAAAAGTTTAAAGATTGCCGAAAGGACATAGCGCTTAAAGGTCAGTCGATGAATTAAGAATCCCTACGCCTTTAGGCTAGGGAGTGTCAAATCTCCCAAGCGGTTGATGTCCTAGCGATCGCCAGTCATTTATATTGATATGAATTACCCGGACGTGCCAGTCCTACTTTCGAGCTAGCCTCTTGAAGGTGGGGCTGGTTTTATCTAACCCTGTTACTTCAATTCTCCAATCTACAATCTAAAATCTAAAATCTCAAATTGATTGACTATGGTTGAACCAGTTGCAGAGTTAAATGAACCTCTATCTCTTCAGACTGCAGAAATAGTAGACCCGAAAATATTTCAGCTCGTTCTCTATCCAAAAACAGCTCTCAAATTTTCCAAAAAAGACGTTCGATCGACTCTGAAAGCCTCAACTCTAGATGGCGTTTTTGCCGCTGTCTTCGAGTCGGCGACCACAGGCGTGCTGCTGAGCAATTTCTTGTTGCAACTCGGCGCCAGCAGCGTGGAAATAGGTATATTCTCGGCTATTCCGATGGTGGTAAATCTCCTGCAACCATTAGGAGCCTACATCGCTGATCAGACAACCAGTCGCCACTGGTACAACCTATTTGTATTCGGCGTGTCGCGGCTGCTGTGGCTGGTGCTCGCGGTGGCAATTGTTTGGGGTTCCCAGCACGCAGACCTCGACCAACTGCTGCAATGGACACTGGTAACAGTCGTAGCAGCTAGCGTGCTGGCAGCTTTTGCCAATTCTAGCTGGTTCAGTTGGATGGCTGCTGTGGTTCCTCAGCGCTTGCGGGGACGCTATTTTGGCTTTCGCAACAGTGCTGTCAGCCTCATAACTTTGCTGGGAGTGCCGTTGATGGGATTGGGAGTTTCAACTTGGGACGGCGGTCCTATTTTGGGCTACGGTATTGTTTTATTGATGGGTGTTTTGGCGGGAATGATCAGTTTGGGGTGTCAATGCTTCATGGTTGATGTGAATCCCCAGGTATACAAAAAAGATGCACAGAGCGATCGACTTACCGAAAAAAAAGCAAAGCACTTAACAGATTTTGTGCCTGCTGTGCTGAAAGATTATAATTTTTTAATGTTTATTCTTTACTTCAGTGTGTGGACATTTGCTATTAATCTCAGCGCGCCTTTTTTTAATATCTACTTACTGAAAGATTTAAGCTTGGATGTGAGTTTGGTAACGATTTACACCAGCTTAAGTTCCGGGGCAAATCTACTGCTGCTGATGTTTTGGGGTAAGTTGGCCGATCGCTGGGGAAATCGCCCGCTGCTAATTGCTGTTGGGCTGGTGGTGGCCGTAACCCCTTTGCTGTGGTTGGGTACGGGCAATTACCCGTTTGCCCTATGGGTGTGGCTGCCGCTGCTGCACTTGCTGGGGGGAACGACTTTAGGCGCGATCGGGCTGTGTACTAACAATATTCAAATGGAGCTCGCGTCGATCGAGCAACCTTCGACTTATTTTGCGATCGCCGCAGCGGTTGCGGGAGTAGCTGGGGCTTTGGGAACTACCGTCGGCGGCTTTGTTGCCGAACTTCCGGGCATGAGTTTGGGAGCAGTGTTTGCCCTCTCGGCTACTGTGCGACTGATTGCTCTTGTGCCTTTGGTTTTGGTGCGAGAACCTCGTAGCCAGTCGCTGCGGTCGATCGTCCCCACTTTGGGACGTTTCAATTTAAACCGGGGCTAGGAAATTTTCTCACAAATTTGCCGATCGAGAAAACAGAAAAACCCACAGATTGTTACAAACTTCAAGCACATCGCAGAAAACTTGAGAGTGGCTGAAACAAATTTTAATCCAAAACATAGTCCAAACCTGCTATGTGTTCTCCCAATACGTCACCATTATCTTGCAGCCAACTGACCAATTGATAAGATATAGCTGTTTTACAAGCTGACAAGGCAGAGCGTAAATGTGTTTAAAGGTTTGTTAGCTAGGGCCTCGGATCACTACTCCTGTTAGGAAAATCGAGCATTTTCCCAGAACCAAAGCTACTATTTCACTCTGTAAAATTTTTACGTTTTAGGAGAATCGAGCATTTTCCCAGAACCAAACCTACGATCTTACGCTCAGCCCTTTTTGTATTAAGAAATATAAATATTATTCACATTTTAATACAATCAACTCAACTAGGTGGTGGTTTGAGACTACTATCCTGACAATCGAAATAACTAAAGATTGCCCACCCACATAACAATTTCGAGCCAAAAACTAGCAGGGCTCGCCTGACGCCATACAAAAAGGGGAATTGGCAATTCTCTTGTAACCGATTACCAATGACAGATCGCTCTCAAATTTCCGATTCAAAGAGAGACAAGTAAAAATGAAACGTCTAATCGTTTGCTGTGATGGCACTTGGCAACAACTAAATAGTAGTTACCCAAGTAATGTGATTAAGCTTGCCCAGGCAGTGAAATCCAGTGGCAGTGACGGGGTTCCGCAAATCGTGTTTTATGACGAAGGAGTTGGAGCGGATAGTAACAAGATTTTGGGCGGAGTCACTGGACTGGGAATCGATAGAAATATACAAGATGCCTATCGTTTTCTTTCTCTCAACTATGATAGTGGTGACGAAATCTATTTATTCGGGTTCAGTCGCGGTGCTTACACAGTCAGGAGTCTAGCGGGGATGATTCATTGCTCCGGTCTCCTAGACCGCCCTCATATTACCAGGGCATCAGAAGCTTACGAGCTTTACCGTAACCGAGACGTTAAACCAAAGGATAAGATAGCAGCCAATTACCGCAAAGATTACGGCAAAGATAACGGCAAGCGCGTCCCGATTACCTTGCTTGGTTGTTTCGACACCGTTGGAGCCCTGGGTATTCCTGTTCTACCCGCCTTCAAAAAGTATGACGAACAGCTCAAGAAAAGGTACAGATTCCACGATACCACTTTAAATAAGTCGATTCAGAATGCGTTGCACGCCGTCGCGATCGACGAAATTCGCGAAATCTTTGATGTTACCCTGATGAAGAAAGATCCTGATGCCCACCATCAGCGGCTTATTCAAGTTTGGTTTCCCGGCTCGCATATCTGCGTCGGCGGTGGATCGGAAGAATACAGCGGTTTATCAGATACTGCCTTGCAGTGGATGTTGGATTCAACCCGTAACCTGGGATTGGGGCTGGAATTCGATCCAAGTGTCATTCCCACAGGTATCAATCCCAATTATGAGATTGATTTTAAAAACAATCCTGGGTTTTTCAAATTGGCAGGAATCAAGTTCCGCGAAGTGGGCGATGCTATTGAGGAGCTTCATGAAAGCGCGATCGAGCGATTGAAAAAACGCCAAGACTATCGACCTAAGAATCTGCAAAAAATTCTCTCCAAAGTAATTGAAAATATAGAAAAGTGATCGAACTTTATCAACCTCTCACAACCGAGAATAAGAAGACGATCTAATCTACAACACTCGAAAGGAAAAGCAATCATGAAAAGAGATACATCTAGAGATGGATTCAGCAACAAAGCTTTAGCATATACGTTGACTCATTTCAAACCAATTTGGGATTTAGTTCAAAGTTACGAGCCTCTGAAACGTAAACTAAACAAATTTTTTCTCAATAGCATCATTTACAAACTTCCGACTCGCCCGCTTCCCTATAGCTTAATGGGCTTAGATCCCAAAATTCCAGGGACAGATATTGCCAAGAAAACTGATACCTACATCTCTTGGGATTCACTTACAGACAAGACTTATACTGGGCGACATTTACCTCCCGACCCAGAATTTAACAAAGAAGGAAACTTACCACCACTGGACAAAGTAAAGACCTTATTCCAAAAAAGAGACGGAAAAACCATTTATTCGGAAAAATCGACTCTGCTCTTTCCCTATTGGGTGCAGTGGTTTACAGATAGTTTTCTGCGGATCGATCAGCAAAACCGCTTCAAAAATACCTCCAACCATCAGATTGATATGTGTAATGTTTACGGGTTGACCCGCAAACAAACAAATATGCTCAGAGCTTTCAAAGACGGTAAATTTAAAACCCAAAAACTCAAGCGCAAAGATGGCGTAGAAGAAGAGTATCCACTCTTTTATTATGCCGATCCTGAGCAGGGTATTATCGATCCTCAATTTGAAGGTCTTCATGCACCCCTTAATGATGAGAAAAGACAACCCCCCGAAAAGAAAGGCAAGCTATTTGCAATGGGAGTTGAACGGGCAAACGTCCAAATTGGCTATGTCATGCTCAACACTTTATGTATCAGGGAGCATAATCGAATTTGTGATGTTTTGTCCAAAAGCTATCCGCAATGGGACGATGAGAGGCTCTTCCAAACCGCGAGAAATATTCTCATGGTGATTGTTCTCAATATCATTATGGAAGAGTACATTTTCCACATTACGCCCTATAATTTTAGGTTCTTTGCCGATCCTGAAGCTTTTACCAAGGAAAGTTGGTATCGAGAAAATTGGATGGCGATTGAGTTTAGTTTTGTCTATCGCTGGCATAGTGCGGTTCCTGAAACCTTTACCTATGACGGGAAAGAAAAATCCATGTACGATTCCCTCTGGAATAATCAGATGTTAATCGATAAAGGGTTGGGTGCATTGATGGAAGAAACTTGTTCCCAACCAGGCACTAGAATTGGTTTGTTTAACACACCTGATTTTAAGATCGCAGGAACACCTTATACATTTATTGATGCTACGGAACTAGCATCTGTTAAACTCGGACGGCAGGCACAGTTAGCCAGTTATAACGATTACCGCGAAATGTGTGGTTATCCCAGGGTGACTGATTTCAATCAAATTACGGGTGACGAATATGCTCAACAGAAATTAAAAGAGTTGTACGGTCATGTTGATAAGATTGAACTATTTGTCGGATTGTACGCTGAAGATGTCCGAGAAAATTCAGCAATTCCGCCTTTAGTAGCACGGATAATTGGCATTGATGCTTTCTCCCAAGCTTTAACTAATCCTTTGTTATCGCCTAAAGTCTTCAATAAGGAAACTTTTTCTGAGGTTGGTTGGGAAATTATCCAAAATACCAAAACAGTCTCTGATTTAGTGAATCGTAATGTTCCTCCAAGCGATCCCAAGTACAAAGTCTCCTTCGATCTTTAAGTTGTAGCTGACAACTAAGACTCAAATTAGTTGGGGGCGCAAAGACACCTGCGCCCTCAAAAATGAGGAAGAAAAAGCAATACGGTTTAGTTAAAACTGTTTATTCCCCGGAGATCCCCCTAAATCCCCCTTAATAAGGGGGACGCAAGAGTAAGTTCTTGTCCCCCCCTTATTAAGGGGGGCTAGGGGGGATCAGGCTTAACTGAACCGTATTGGAAGAAAAAGGCGATATTTTCGCAAGCGATCGGCTACGGCAATTCGGGAGCAATTGCACCAGCAGTTATAGTGTTTAACAGATGCAACGGTTTGTGTAGAGCCTTTTTTAGCGATTAACCGAAGGTTATGTTATGAAGAAGAAGTTATTTACCGAATATCCCGAACAAGACGAACGCAAATATTACGATCTTTTGGTTGAGCAGGCCAAGCTTCGGATGGATAATCTTTACGGCAATAAGGAGCGGGCGCTGCGAGATACTCACGCCAAAACTCATGCTTGCGTTAAAGGAACTCTGGAAATTTTTGACTTTGATGAGGAAGCGATTAAACGGGAATTGGGCAAACGCGCTTCGTTAACTTCTTCGCAACTAAATGGGATTTCCCTTAAGCAAGGTTTGCTAGCAAAACCCAAAGAATATCCTGTTTGGTTGCGATTTGCTAACGGGGCTACCAAAGTATACCCTGATTACCAAAAAGATTCGCGCTCAATCTCACTGAAAGTGATGGGGGTGGAAGGGGAACGACTGGCGCAAAGCCACGAGTCAAAAACCCAGGACATCATTGTTCACAATTCAGAGATATTTGTGAGCCAAACCATCAAAGACTACTACGGCTTTTTTTCTGCTCTGGTTGAATCACCAGAGACATTGAAAAAGTGGCTAATCCGACATCCCAGACACTTTTTAGCTGTGTCAACGCTTACGGGTAGCCGGACTCCGAAGAGTTTGCTAACAGCCAAATATTGGAGCGGTTCACCCTCTGCTTTGGGTCTAAATCCCGATTTCGATCCCTCTAAGCCTGGTGTAGTTCCTGTCGAATATCCGGCTGTAATTAAGTATGGGTTTACTCCGGTTTCATGCGAACCACCGCACGAGATAATTCCAGAACAATCTCGACCGGGAATTCCTAAAATTCCCTTTGTCGATCGCGCTAAAGCCTTGGGTTTAGATCCCAATCAACCAGACAATTATTACCGGGATGATCTCATTCAAGCCTTGGCGAAACCTGACGCTCAATACTGTTGGGATTTTGGCATTCAGTTCCAAACCAGCCTAAAAATGCCGATCGACGATGGCATCAATGTCTGGAAGGAAAAGGAATCACCCTTCTTGAGAGTAGGTCGTCTCACCGTCAAGCATCAGATTATTGATTATGAAAAACAATCTGATTTCAACGAAAACCTGAGATATTCTCCCTGGAACGGCTTAGCAGTTCATCGTCCAGTAGGTGCGATCAATCGGATACGCGGTGTTGTTTACCCCGTTGTAGCGAATTATCGCCTTCAAAAGCGAGGTCTTGTCCACCAAGAACCCACAGGAGAAGAAACTTTTTAAGGGAATAATTTGGGGCTGGGAAATCATTTAAGCCATCAGGCAGGTGTCGTCTGAGCAAATGGCAACTAATATCAAATCCGGTAGCATCGTCCTGTATTCATCTCTGTATTCTCTCCCTCTGCGTTCTCTGCGCCCTCTGCGGTTAAATCATTCCGATGCAACCGGAAACGATATAAAAGAAGTTAACAAGCGAAACCTTCAAAAAATCCCATCCCTTTTTAGGGGGTGGGAGTGTTAAAAATGATGAATTCTTAGTCCTCAGTCCTTAGTCCTCATTATTCAGTAGCAATTAATCAATAACTGGGTTCGTACCCAATTATTAATTATTCTGCTAGCAACCAACTGATGACTAATGACCAACGACTGATGACTAATAAATTAAGCTTGCCGTGAGTAGTATTCCACCACTAGCAGTTCGTTAATCTGTAGAGCAATCCACTCGCGTTCGATAACGCCATTAACTTTGCCAACCAGTTTTTGCTTATCAAATTCCAAGTGATTCGGCAAGTGAGCCAAGCCTGGGTCTTTGAGATTAGCTTCTACCATTGTGCGAGAGCGCTCTCTATTTTTCACAGCAACCACATCACCAGGCTTGCACTGATAGCTGGCGATATTGACTTCACGGTCATTGACAGTTATGTGACCGTGATTTACCAATTGTCTAGCGGACGGAATGGTTGGAGCCATTCCCATCCGAAACACAGTATTGTCCAAGCGCATTTCCAAAAATTGCAGTAACACTTGACCTGTGGAGCCCGTGACACGGCGGGCTTTGCGGACGTAACGGAGCAATTGGCGTTCCGTCACACCGTAATTGAAACGGAGTTTTTGCTTTTCTTGCAAGCGAACCGCATACTCAGAGAGCTTTTTGCGGTTTTGACCGTGCTGTCCAGGCGGATAATCTCGTCTGGGGGTTTTGCGGGTTAGACCCGGCAACTCTTTCAGGCGACGGACGATTCTCAATCGGGGGCCTCGATATCGAGACATTTATTTTCCTCTCTAATATCTGTATGCAATATTTATGCAGACTCTATATTATATGTTGGTAACGGTCAAAATTCCAACAAAGATCGATAAAAAAACGATCGACCGGAGGGCGATCCATAATGTGCGGTAAATTCTGAAGGAAAAGCCGATCGCTCGATCACCCCAATCAGCCAAAAAAACTCACTACTCGATCTGCCATGCACAACCGCAATTTCTCCCGTACTTCTTCCCCAAAGCCAGCACCGACAGGCTCAAACCCTACCGCGCGCTGGATATTAGCTCTCGGCACGCAGCTAGCAGCACTCGGTTTGTTGGCAACAGCACTGCCAATCTCACCAGCATCAGCCATCACTATTAGAATCCCTCGCTCTAGGAATCCCTATCGCGTCTGCGCCCTGGAACTAATCGAAGCCGGAGTGGGAGCAGAGGTCGCCGCCGCCGCTTGTGCTGACGCGCTCCGCCCCCGCGACATATCTAAATGCGCTCTCCAAATCAACCGCAAAACCAATATTCCTGGTGTCGAAGCGCTCTCTAGCTGTAGGCGGGTGAGGCGTCCCAACGAATTGGCTACTTGCGTAGTGAATATTAACGGCAAAAGTCGAACTCAACCAGCAGCTCCCCTGTTAGTGCTCGATGGATGCCGCCGCAGTTTATTGCCACAACAGTTTGCTGAATGCGTAGTCGGTTTGAGCGGCCGGCTCGATTTTCCTACTGACCGGTTAATCGCCACTTGTCTTGACCCCAGCGGCAGCGTGAGCCAGTTGGACGGGCGTCCTGCACCTACCCCTCCTGTGGAGCTAATTCCACCGCCTGCGCCCCTCAATTAATCACTGTTAACTGTTGACTGTTAACGGTTGACTGTTGACTGTTGACTGTTGACTAATGTCCGATCGATTAACAATAATATCCTGGTCGGGGCGGGTTTTTGAGATTGTCCATTATTGGCAGGTATTGTTGGCTCACGGGCCCCTACAAAAATCGCGGTCGCTCGACCGGACATGATATGACTAATGACTACTTTTTCCTAATCAAATGTCAGAAATTTTTGCTCAAATTACAGTCGAAGAATTAGGTCGCCAATTAGCAGCAACCAATGCTGAGAAATTGCAGCTTGTAGACGTGCGGGAACCTTACGAAATTGAACTCGCGGCGCTGCCGGGATTTGTAGCTTTTCCGTTGAGCGAGTTTGCCGAATGGTCTGGTGAAATTGACGCTAGACTAGATCGCGATACAGAAACCCTAGTTCTGTGCCATCACGGAGTGCGATCGGCTCAAATGTGCCAGTGGTTGACCGATCGAGGATTTACCAACGTTAAAAATATCGTTGGCGGTATCGATGCTTACTCAATGGTGGTCGATCGAACCGTCCCCCGCTATTAACATCAAATCCAGTTCTTAACTATCGTTTTCTTCAGAGTCCGCGCGGGCGGACTTTGTATGTGTAGAAACGAATTATATTTCCCCGGAATTAGCTAATTAACACCAGCAAATCGAAAATTTGGCGTTGCTTAATCAGGGTAGGAAAAATAAGTTAAAATCCCAAAGCTTTGTAGATACTGGTTTCTATGACTTGCATATTTAGCCTTTCATACCATAAATCAGCAACGCCAAATCGAGAGTCAAGCGGTATGGGGCCGCCGGGAAATTCTAGGTCGGCAACTGTTTGGATTATCAAGTTTGGTGATTTTTGGAGTTCTGCCATAGTCCTTGCACAAGGCGATACCCTGACTGTATCTTACCTTTGTCAGGTTAGGGGGTAGACGAGCGGTGTCCAAGATCGATCGACAATCCTACAAAATCTAAGTTTTTAGGGACTTCCCGGAACTGACTTTGCTATAGTAGTGTCACTTTACCCAATCTCAAACCCTGCTTCAAAACGGCTCTGCAGACCGACAAAAATTCGACGGTAGCCCAGACGCGATCTTTCTTGGCCTTTACCTGAAAAATAACTCGTCGGTCGTCGAGGTCGCGCAGGAAGAGCCCCTATTTAAGGAGAAATAATCATTGTCACGTCGCTACCTGTTTACCTCTGAATCGGTCACTGAAGGTCATCCCGATAAAATCTGCGATCAAATTTCCGATACGATTTTAGATGCCTTACTGACTGAAGACCCCAAAAGCCGCGTCGCAGCCGAAGTAGTCGTCAACACCGGCTTAATGCTGCTGACGGGCGAAATTACCACTAAAGCTCAGGTAAATTACATAGAATTAGCCCGGAAAAAAATAGCCGATATTGGCTACATCCACGCTGACAACGGGTTTTCTGCCAATAGTTGCTCAGTGTTGGTAGCTCTTGATTCTCAGTCTCCCGATATTGCTCAAGGGGTGAATACAGCCCACGAAAGCCGGGAACAATCGAGTGAAGAGGAATTAGACGCCATTGGAGCCGGCGACCAAGGCTTGATGTTCGGCTTTGCTTGCAACGAAACGCCGGAATTGATGCCTCTGCCGATTAGTTTAGCGCACCGGATTTGCCGTCAACTGGCAGCAGTCCGCAAAACCGGTCAGTTATCTTACCTGCGTCCCGACGGCAAAAGCCAAGTTACAGTCATCTATGAGGACGGCAAACCTGTTGGCATAGATACGATTTTAATTTCTACCCAGCACACCGAAACGATCGGCGACATCACAGACACAGCCGCAGTTCAAGCCAAGATCAAAGAAGACCTTTGGACTGCAGTCGTCCAACCCGTGTTTGCCGATATTAGCGTGCAGCCGGATGCAGAAACTCGCTTCCTTGTCAACCCCACCGGCAAATTTGTGGTCGGCGGGCCTCAAGGAGATTCGGGTTTGACGGGCCGCAAAATTATTGTGGATACCTACGGCGGCTATTCCCGCCACGGCGGTGGCGCTTTTTCAGGGAAAGACCCCACCAAGGTAGACCGCAGCGCGGCTTATGCTTGTCGCTACGTTGCTAAAAATATCGTAGCGGCTGGTTTGGCCCAAAAGTGCGAAGTGCAGTTGAGTTATGCGATCGGCGTTGCGCGGCCTGTTAGCATGATGATCGAAACTTTTGGCACTGGGAAAGTTGATGACGATCGCCTTTTGGAAGTTGTGAAGCAGCATTTTGAACTGCGTCCTGCGGGAATCATTCAGGCATTTAACTTGCAGAATTTGCCTGCTGAAAGAGGCGGCCGTTTCTATCAAGATGTGGCGGCTTACGGTCACTTCGGACGCACTGATTTAGATTTGCCTTGGGAGGAAACTGATAAGGCGGAACTTTTGAAAGAAGCTTTGAGCCAGAAGTTGTCGGGAGTAGCTGGATAGTACAATTTTGGGGCGTGTACGGCGCCCCTTATCCATAAATAATATTGGGTGCTACCAATCAATATAGGGTGCGTACTCCGCACCTTATTCAAAAATAATATAGGCGGTGCTTCGGCGCACCTTATCCATAAATAATATCGGGTTCTACAAATTAATAACGTAGCGTGCGTACTCCGCACCTTACAACAAAAAAAGAATAAATAAATGCGATTTTTCACACCTTTCCAATCTGCAATTCGCAGTTTGGTCTCTTCGTTCCAACAGCGGTTGGCGACTGGATTTTCTGCACCAAATCCATCAGGGCTGCCAAGTTCGTTAGCGGCTGACAATCCTGGTGGAATTCGCGGCGTTTGGATACCCAGCACAGACTGCAAAGTTCTCACCTCAAAACAGCGAATTGCTGACGCAATGGACTTTCTCGCCGATACGGGATTTAATACAGTTTTTCCTGTAGTTTGGAACGGGGGTTTTACGGCTTATCCTTCTCAAATTATGTGCGAACAATTTGGGGCGGAAATTGACGCGCGGTATCGAGGTCGCGACCCCTTGGCAGAATTAATTGTTGAGGCAAATAGAGCCGGACTCAAAGTTATTCCTTGGTTTGAATACGGATTTGTGAGTTCTTACAATCGCAAGGGCGGTCATTTGCTGGCGAAAAAACCTGAGTGGATCGCCCGTGATGCCAGCGGCAATTTACTTAAGAAAAATAACTTTGACTGGATGAATTCTCTTGACCCGGAAGTGCAAGACTTTGTGCTGGGGTTAATGCTGGAAGTTGCTAAGAATTATCCGGTAAACGGCGTTCAAGGAGACGATCGCATTGCGTTTCCGGTAGAAGGCGGTTACGACGAAAAAACGGTTAAACGTTATCGAGAAGAGTGCGGTAAAGCAGCACCGTCGGATTGTAAAGAGCCACATTGGCTGCAGTGGCGTGCTAATATTATTACTGAGTTTGTGGCTCGTTTATACCGAGAAGTGAAAGCGATTAATCCTGATTTATTGCTATCGATGTCGCCGAGTCCTTATGACTGGGGACTGGTGGAATATTTGCAAGATTCTAAAGCTTGGGTTGACAAAAATTTGGTGGATCTGCTTCACCCGCAGTTTTATCGCCGCGATTTTAATGCTTACAAACAATTGGTCGATAAAATGATGGGTGGACAGCTTAGCGGGCAGCAAGTAAAGTGCGTGTCACCCGGTATTTTGTTGACGAATCGAGGCAGCAAATATAGCATAACTCCCGAACTGTTGTTGCAAGTAATTGCTTACAACCGCTCTTGCGGCATTCAAGGAGAAGTGATGTTTTTTTACGAAGGTTTGCGAGATAACGATAACGCTTTGGCTAAGGTTTTGAAAAAAGGGCCCTATGCTCGTTGAGAGATTGTCCCGCAATCAAGCTGTTTCCGGTTGGCTGCAGTCAACCGCGCCGATCGCTATTTAAAACCAAGTTGGTATAAAATAAGATGTGGCATCATTCTCAATAAGCTTTTATGAACAGGCAAGATGCCTGTTCCACAAAGAGTGAAATTTCTTGTGGAACAGGCATCTTGCCTGTTGCTGACAATGGTGCAAGATGTGAGTATAAATGATATAGCAGAGCTAGGCTATCTCAAAACCCAGCAATGCCAAGCAGCAAGCGCTACTCATTGTCAAGCCGATCGCCCAAACAAACCCCATAATTAATAATTGGGGAGTTGCAAAAATAGTGGAATAAGACATATTTTAGAAGTGGTGCAAGCTTTTTTTTAGAAGTAGCGTTTTGTAGACGGCATATTTTTTAAAGACAGTTTAAAAGAGCAATCTCAACCGCTCGCCACAATATTAGGATAAATCAGTGACATCAGCAGCAAGCCTCATCCAACAGCTACCCGAACTCAGCGATGCTCAATTCCATCAAAAATATTTGAAACAAAAACAAGGGATGCACACCTTGGCGACTATATTGCCGCAAGTAGAACAGCAAAGTCTGGCGTTGCGGGCAGTAAAATTAGCTCTAAAAGTAAATTTAAAACTCGGCTCAAAGCTAGCAGGAACGGTAAAGCCAGAATTTCAAATAGCCACAATAAAATTAATCGACAAAATCCCCACTTCGCCCCTACTCAAAATTCAACTGCTGGCCCTCACAAGTTCGGATATGGCAATTCCGATACTGGTGGCTGCATTGAACCACAAAGAAAGTGCAGTGCGCCTGGAGGGGATGCGGGCGATCGGGAAAATCGGCTCCGAAGCAGCAGTAATTGAATTAGCCCGATCGCTCGAATCCAAAGATTCCCAAATCCAAGCTTGGGCTGCTTGGGCTTTAGGAGAAATTGACTCGAAACCAGCCGCCGTAGCACTGCTCAAAGCCGTCAAACACCCAGATTCCAAGGTGCGCGCCTGGGCTGTTTGGGCCTTGGGCAAAATTAACCCGAAAATAGCCGTCCCCGCGCTGCTGAAAGCCCTCAAACACCCAGACTCCGAAGTGCGCTGGCGGGCAGCAGTCAACTGCGGGAAAATCGGAGTCTCTGAGGTAGTTCCCGGCCTGCTGAATGCCCTCAGAGACGAAAATCACATCGTCCGCGCTAGGGCGGCGGCGGCTTTGGGGAAAATCGGCGATTCTGAGGCAGTACCCGGCTTAGTAGAATTGCTTCACGATGATCCCGACTCCTATGCAGTTTCTTTGAGGGCCGCCGAGGCCTTGGGACAAATCGGCACGGAAACGGCTGTGGCGGGGTTGGTGCAAGCCCTCAAGCATGACGACTCAGACGTGCGCGGCAGTGCAGTTTCTGCGTTGGGGGAAATCAGCAGCGAGGTGGCTATGGTGGCGGTAATCGGGTCGCTCTCGGATCGAGATATTTTCGTGCGCGGCAGGGCGGCGGTTGCCCTTGGGAACATCAATACAGAGGGAGATGCGAAATTGCCAAAAATGGTGGTCGCGGGACTGGCGAGCGCTATTGGCGACAGCGAATCTTATGTGCGGTGGAGAGTTGCTGCTGCTTTAGGGGAAATTGGGACTGAGGAAGCTGTGGCAGGTTTGGTGCGGCTGCTGGGGGACGAAAATTCTGGAGTGCGCCAAAAGGCTGTTAAATCCCTCGGTCACATTGGCTCCACGGCTGCTATTGTTGCTCTGGAAACAGCTTTAAATCCCGAATTTGCTGACGTTCGTGCGCTGGCTGCCCAATATTTGGCGGATGTCAGCACTGAGGCAGAAACAGTTGATTTTGCTCCCTCAGTCTCTGCAGATTTATCGGGTGAAAAACTGCCGAAAATCCTGATTGCTTCGGAAGTAGAAGCCAGCGAATACATTGTCGATCGCGCTGCATGGCGCGAGATTAAATACCTGATCTCGATCGGCAGTCCGGGTGTGCCGGAACCCAAAACTTTTGATCAAATCCAGAACCGAATGTGTCTGGAGTTTAACGACCTCGACACCCCCGTTGACGACCCCGATCAAATCTTGCCTACCCTTGAGGATGTACTGAAAATTATTGATTTCGCCCTTAAAATATCGTCTGAGGGAGGCAGTTTGCTGATCTGCTGCCAAAGTGGAATCAGCCGTTCAACGGCCACAGCTTTGACTGTGTGTGCTGCGCTGTTGGGTCGTGGCAAAGAACGGGAAGCTTGGGCGTTGGTGCTCGCCGCCAGACCCCAAGCCAAGCCGAATCGCTGGATGGTGCACTTGGCCGATGAAGCTTTGGGTAGAGACGGTAAGCTAGCACTGGCGATCGAATTGACTACCGTAACTCCAGAACTCGCAATTGCCAAAAATTGACAATCAAGCATCCAGGATACCCGCCACGTGATTCATTCCGAAAGCAGACTCAGGACCGGTGAAATAAAAAACCTGTATCCGAGAAACAAGCCCCCGAATTTATCCGTCGGGTCAATGCTTCAATTCTAAAATCTAAAATCTAAAATCTAAAATCGATTGACTCGCAGAAACCGGGTTTCTTTTCGCAAGCCGCTACAGTTATACTCAATTAACGAGACTTCGCCTCAGACTTGTCTTTGCGGGGCAACGATGCCAAAAGTCGATCGCCAGGGTGCAAAAGTTCGATCGGCTGCCGCATTTGTGACATTCTGTGCTAAGAAGTTGTCGGATGCTCAACAAAAACCGTCAAGCAATCGTCGCATTGCTGGCAGCCAAAGTCCAAAGCGAAGGAATCGGGTGCATTGTCAACAGACAATATCAGCTTTGGGCTACTCACAGGCAAAACAGGTCAGAGAGAATTTTCTGCCTGTAACATTCCACGCGGGGATAATTCACTGCGGGGATAAAGTTTTATTTTTTTTGCCTGCTGCAGACTTTTACGAGTCGAAAAAGTAATTTGGCAACATTCATCAACAGCCTAATTATCTCTTAGACATCAACCGAATTTAAGTTTCTCCTCTGACTCGACCAGAGTTTCAGATGCTTTTTCGCAGATGTTTACGGTCAAATAGACAAGCTTTTCCGTTTGGAGAACTTAAGAGCGTGATAGATTTTAACAGAATACAGGGGTTGCATATGTCAAAAATTAACTTGCTAAAAAAAACAGGACACGAAGCAAGTTTTTCGGTTGCCGTTTGGGAAGACCAGGGGGAATTGAATCCCGAATTAGAACCATTTAACCCGCCGAAAAAAAACGTGAAAACGCGAAAGGTTAACCCAACAAATACCAATTTAGGTAAACAGATGCCAGTTTTTATTGCCGAAGAAGTGGCTTCTGTAGAAACCGTAAATAAAAAAAAAGCAAAGGATAATTTGGTAGAAAAATTATCCTTAAAAATCCGCGAAAGTTTGCCATCTAAAATAGGCGGTTTGCCTATCCATCAAAAAATTGGCTACGGGTATTTGCTGGCAATAGGAATCGGCTTTTTTGGCTCGCTGAGTGGACTGGTAATTGCCGATTACTACCAAGGACAAGGATTAAAGCAATTCAATGATGCTCACCTACAAGCGCAATTGCTCGGCAATTTTAAAGAGGCAACCCTGACGGCCCAATTGCAGGGTTCACAGCTAGATTCTTTTGTAGATAATGCGGTCAAGCTAAAACAGCAAGAAGAGCAGTTGGTTAAGAGTATTTCTCAGGCCAAAAATCTGCAGTTGCGTATAGAAAATTTTGCCGACAGCCAACCCGCTTGGCTGGCAGCAAAACCGGAAGTTATCAAGTTTTTAGTGCAAGATTGCACGAAAAAATTACAATCCTACGCCGATACTCTCAAGTCAACTTTGCAGGAAATCCAGCAATCCCAACTATCGCCTCTGGAGATAGAGTCGGCGAGAAAATTGCTCGCAATCGAAAGCGGAGAAGGTGTAAAACAGCTCAACAGCAGCCTTGAGGAATTGAGCAAAATCCTTGAGATTGCCCAGCGGCAAGAGGGCCAAGGTGGTGAAGTGATGGAAGACGCCCAAGGCATGGAAAAAGCCATAATTATTATTAGTATGCTGCTGTCGGTAGTGGTGGCTGGAATGGTGGCTTACCGGACGAGTCGGGCGATCGCCAAACCTGTGATCAGCGTTACTCAGGTGGCCCAACAAGTAGCTGCTGAGTCTAATTTTGACTTGCGAGCACCCGTCACCGGACAAGGCGAAATCGGCTCTCTGGCGGCCTCTCTCAATCACCTAATCGAGCGGGTTTCGGGACATACAAAAGAATTAGAACAAGCTAAGGAAGCCGCCGTCACCGCTAACACTGCTAAAAGCCAGTTTTTAGCAACTATGAGCCACGAATTGCGGACGCCTTTAAATGCGATTATCGGCTACAGTCAACTACTTTCAGAAGATGCCCAGGATGCGGGATTTGATGAGTTTATACCAGACTTGCAGAAGATTGAAAAAGCAGGCGCGCATCTGCTATCTTTGATTAACGATATCCTTGATTTGTCAAAAATTGAAGCGGGGGGTATGAAACTCGAAATCCAGGAGTTTGACATCGAATCCCTGATTGACAATGTTGCGAGTGCCGCGAAACCGTTGGTAGAGAAAAATGGCAATGTTTTGGAGATTGAGTGCGATCGAACTGTGGGCTTAATGCACGCAGATTTCAAAAAAGTGCGCCAGGTTTTGATACATCTGCTTAGTAATGCTGCGAAGTTCACCAAAAATGGTAGGGTGAAAGTGACTGTGAAGCGCATTGCAGGAAGTGGAAAATTGAATGCAGCAGGGCGATCGGTGATTGACGATTCAATGGCTGCCGATGAAATTCCTTCTGGCGCGATCGCTTGTCCCCTGCCGAATGTTCAAGACTCCGATTGGATTTGTTTATCGGTTAAAGATACCGGAATTGGAATGTCGGAAGAACAACAACACAAATTGTTTGAAGCTTTTGTGCAAGCTGACTCTTCAGCGGCGCGACCTTACGACGGCGCTGGATTGGGGCTGACACTTAGTCGCTACTACTGTCAGATGATGGGCGGAGAAATTTTGGTAGAAAGCGAAGAGGGAAAAGGGTCTATTTTCACTGTGCGGATACCGACAGGAAACGGGTGATGTGATTTTTGGGCGAGAGATTTAGGGGGTAGGCAGAGGGGCGAAAATGTATGTTTCAAACCTCTGGCTTTATGTCCAAATGCTTTAGTCTTGTCAGTGGGGGCGATCGCACTCTATTAATTCTAATTGGTTATTTTGCCACTTCAAACAGCACAAACCGCTGGCTGCTGAGCTCCAACCTCAGTCTATGCCGATAAATTTCATATAGTGGACGCACGGGTGGTCAGAAACCGGGTTTTTTTGCCAAATACTTCGTTACAGCCCGCAAAAACCGCAAAAAACCCGGTTTCTTCGGCTTTAATGCGTCCACTCAACTTTTCTCCTGCTTCTCATCCGATGGCGGGGGCTGTTGTTTCATTTCCTTTTGGTGTTCTCTGGCTGCTTGCTCCAAAATGAATGCTGACAAGCTGCTGACTGAACGGCGTTCTTGACTTGCCCACTCTTCAAGGATGTCATAGATTCCATCGGCTAAATAGGTCGCTAAGCGTTTGGTCATCAGAGATTCATTATTTTTTAGTATAAGCCGATCGTAATTGTGCTGTATCTAGACCATCCTGTCGAGTTTGGCTCATTTAAAGCATTTATGTGTGCTATATCTATGCTATACTTTCAAAAAGTCAAAAGCCAGCGCTGAACTTTCGTCGGGCCCGCGCTGGCTGATGGTTCCCCAAATACAAGGAGACAATCCACATAAAAGGAGACAACTACTATGGTAAAGCCTGTGAGCGACGGCAGCGAATATAACCGCGGCTATCAACAAGCTTTGAATGATTTTGGCATCACGCAACTGCTGTCGGGTATCCGCAGCTACTCGGATGAGGATTTTGAGGCCGATCGCGCGCGCATGACTGGGCCAGAGATCGAAAGCTTTGCGGTGTTTCTGATTCTGCGCGTCGGGGCGAATCTCAAAGGAAGTACGATCGCCCGCTACCTCAACACTCTCAGAAAAGCAAATTCTCCGACGATCGCCGATCGCCCCGCGATCGAACTCAACTCAAATTCGCGAGGGAAAACACCTGAAAAGTCCAAGCAGGGCGATCGCACTTCTTGGGCGATCGTCCGCATTTTGCCGAATGCTGAGCACTATACGATCGCGCGTTTTGTCAATCGCCAAGATGCGGACGATCGGCGGAGGGCTTTGTGTCGGTTTATTCCAGGGGGTGTGTTTGAAGTTGTGTGCGATCGCACCTAATCAATAAACCTCTCCAATAATCATTGTGGAACAGGCCGGAAAGCCTGTTCAAGACTGGCAATTCTTGCGATGTCTAATAAACACAAATGACGGTGACAATTGTAGCGACTCCGCATTAACTCCGTCGGGGTTTTAACCCCAGCCTCATAGCAAAAGTCCTCGCTATGAGGACTATAAATGACAAATGACTCTTTCAGTCGTCTTCAGACGACTTCAGCTATGAGACAGGGGTTTCAACCCCTGGCGGGCATCGAGAGAATGAAACAGCCCTGATGATGTAGGGGGATATACAGTTCGATACAAACGAGATTTACAGATAACTTGACACCAATAAATACTGTTGTTTCCCGATCGCACATTTTCACCTAAACTCTCCCCCACAAAGCCAAGCCGCCGCCCCTTCCCCTAGCCGCAATTATCCCATCTTCTACCAGAAAATATGCAAAAAAAGCCTGCTTCCCCACACTCAAACTAAAAAATTCCGCCTCCCGCGCTTCTCCACCGCGAATAAATCCTTGATACACAGTTTTACCCAACAATTTCACCGTAATTCTGGTAAAATCAAAAGCTAAAATATTTTTATTAACCAAAAACTTAGTCGGCCCGGAAAGAGTTAGTTTGATCGCCCCAACTTGCACCGAATTCTCCACCCTGCCGATTTCGCTATCCGCTTCCCCTTCAGCAACAGGTTCTGCCGAATAAGCAATTTGAATTTTCGCAATCCACTGAGGGATGTAACGTCCCGCACCCAACACAATCCCCGCTTTTTGTCGAGTCTTTTTTGTGCCAGTGATAAAGCAGAGTTGCCAGTTGCCGATTAATTGCTCGAAAAAATAGCGAATTTTATTTTTTTTCGCGTTTTTCTCAGATTCTAGGAGGGCGGCGACTACAGCGTCGGGAGATGGTTTAGAATTAGATTGGGCAGCTTGTTCGAGAATAGATATATTTTCCATTTAATAATATACAGATTTGTATTTTAAGGGTAGTAGCTGAGTCTAGATCCCCCTAAATCCCCCTTAAGAAGGGGAGTAGGGGTTGACTTTGAATCCTTCTGAACCCGCCATTTTTAACAAGGACTTTGACTGCTTCTTGTCCCCCCCTTATTAAGGGGGGCTAGGGGGGATCGAGCCTACAGTCAACTGCTTGCTTCTTGTCCCCCCCTTGTGTTTTGGGGGGCTAGGGGCGATCGAGCCTACAGTTAAATGCCTAAGTCCTAAAGCTGCAAGACATTGATAATATTAGCTGAAGTAGCGGAGAAAAACATGGTTGCGATCGCGCCCACAGACACAGAAATCATCATCATCGGCAGCGGGATTGGCGGCTTGACTTGCGCTGCAATGCTTGCCCGCTATGGCTTTGAGGTTGTGGTTTGCGAAAGCCATTCGATCGCGGGCGGGGCCGCACACGGTTTTGAACGCGGCGGATTTAGCTTCGACTCCGGGCCCTCCCTGTACTCAGGATTATCCTACAGCCCGTCTGCCAATCCGCTGCGGCAAGTTTTGGATGCGATCGGCGAAAAACTCCCCTGCATCACCTACGATACCTGGGGTTGCTGTTTGCCAGAAGGCGATTTCGACACATCCGTTGGTGCGAGTCAATTTGGCGAAGTGCTCGCACGACTGCGCGGCGCCGAAGCAGTCGCCGAATGGCAGCAACTCCAGCGCATCATGGAACCCTACGCCAAAGCTGCCATAGCCTTGCCCTCCCTGGCTTTGCGCTTCGATTTGGGCGCTGTTTTTAGCCTCGGCAAATTTGCGCCGGCTTTCCTGCAAAGTGCTGGCGACGCGATCGCACTTGCAGGCCCTTTCAGCAAAATTATGGACAAAAATGTCAAAGATCCGTTTGTCCGAAATTGGCTGAATTTGTTGTGTTTCCTGCTGTCTGGACTTCCCGCAGACGGAACGATCGCAGCCGAAGTCGCTTTCATGTTCGCCGACTGGTATCGCCCCAATGCAGTTTTGGACTATCCGATCGGCGGTAGTGCAGCTTTGGTAAATGCCCTGGTACGCGGTTTAGAGCGCCACGGAGGGCAGTTGCTGCTAAATTCCCACGTTGCAGAGGTTTTGGTGGAAAACAACCGGGCTGCAGGCGTGCGGCTGCGATCGGGCAAAATTATTCGATCGCACAAAGCCGTCGTCTCCAACGCTTCCGTTTGGGATACCCTGAAACTGTTACCTGAAACCTCAGTCCCGCAAAGGTTTCGGCAACAGAGGCAGGCCACGCCCGAGTGCGACAGCTTCATGCACCTGCATCTGGGAATTGATGCTGCCGGAGTGCGATCGGACTTGGCTTGTCACTACATCTTCGTCAAAGACTGGGAAATGGGCGTTTGGGCCCCTCAGAACGTCGTTCTCGTCTCGATTCCCTCCCTCCTCGACCCCCACCTCGCGCCTCCGGGAAAGCACGTCATTCACGCATATACCCCCGGAAACGAGCCTTACGATTTGTGGCAAAAGCTCGATAGAACCAGCGAAGAGTACAAGCTGCAAAAACAAGCGCGCGCCGAGGTAATGTGGGAAGCCTTAGAGAGAATTATCCCCAATATTCGATCGCGCTGCGAAGTCACCTTAGTTGGGACACCCCTAACCCACGAACGGTTTTTGCGCCGCCATCGCGGTTCCTACGGGCCCGGAATTCGGGCGGGTAGCGGCTTGTTTCCCGGCCCGACAACGCCTTTAGCGGGGCTGTTTTGCTGCGGAGATTCGACGTTTCCGGGAATTGGTTTGCCGGCTGTTGCTGCTAGCGGTGCGATCGCAGCCAATACGATCGCACCTTTGGACAAACATTTGCAATTGATTCGGGAAGTTATTAGTTAGTTGTTATATCGATTCCGGTTGCACCGGAATGCTTGTTGACTGTTGACTGTTGACTGTTCACTGAGGACTGTTCACTGAGGACTAATGACTAATGACTAATGACTAATGACTAATGACTAATGATATCATTTCGGCGCAGCCGGAATTGATATTATTAGACATCTCCCATAATTATTGTGGAACAGGCATCGTGCCTGTTCAAAACCTGCTTTTTAGGAGATGTTTATTAGTTATTTGTTATATCAAATCCGCCCTTCATCGTCCTGTATTCATCTCTCTGTTCTCTGACTCTGCGTTCTCTGTGTTCTCTGCGGTTTAATCATTCCAATGCAACCGGAATTGAGATTATTTGTTAACGGAATTATTGAAGCGCTTTCCTAGCGAAGGACGCGAAGCAATAGCAAACAATAATTGTATATACAGCAGTTCTCAATAAAGTCAGGTATGCCCTATGCCCTATGCCCTATGCCCTATGCCCGCTTATCAAGCCTGCACCTCATGTTACTGAGAAAGGCTATAGTTAGTAAAATGTGACCGATATCTGTCAGCATAGAAATAGATACTTCGATCGCAAAGAGGCCACCGTGCAACCCGTAGACTTTACAACTTTAACCGCAGCTTGCAGCGAACTGCGAGCCCAATGGCTGCCAGCGCGCTTAGAACAAGTCTACCAGCGCGATCGATTTACCGTGTCCCTAGCCCTCCGCACCATGAAAGGGCGCGGCTGGATTGACCTTTCCTGGCATCCTGTGGCCGCCCGCATCTGCGTCGGCGACCCCCCGCCCCGCATTCCCGACACCTTCACCTTCAGCGAACAACTGCGGCACCAACTCAGCGGTTTAGCCTTAGTTTCCATCGCCCCTGTTTCATCCTGGGAAAGAGTCATCGACTTGCAATTCGCCAAACGCCCCGGCGAACCGGCCCTCTGGCACTTGTACGCCGAAATCATGGGCAAGTACAGCAACGTCATCCTCACCGCCCAAGACAACCTCGTTGTCACCTGCGCCCACCAAGTCAGCGCCAAACAGTCCACCGTCCGTCCCATCCAAACCGGGCAACCCTACGAAATGCCCCCGTCTTTGACCGATGCAGTGCCGAGTCTGAGCGAATCTCAAAACCGCTGGCAATCACGAATTAGCCTGGTTCCTGGGCAATTAAAGGGCAATCTGTTGAAGAATTACCGAGGGATGAGTAAAGCCTTAGTTTTGTCAATGATTCGATCGGCTTCTTTAGACCCCGAACAATCCACCGACAGCCTCAATCCCGACGAATGGCAGCAACTATTCCAGCGCTGGCTATACTGGCTGCAATGCCTAGAAAACTCCAAATTTCACCCGAGTTTTACCCCCGAAGGCTACACCGTCATCGATTGGCCGACACCAGAAAATGTAGGAGCGGTGTCGTGCCAGCCCTCTGATTCCTCCTTCCTGACATCCGTTAAATCCGTTACAGAATCCGTTGCCGAACTTCCTTCTTCGGTTCAAGAAATACTTAACAGCTACTACACAGGCGAAATCAATCAAGAAGTATTCGCCCAACTGCGGCATCAGCTTACCCAAAAACTCAACAACGTCCTAGCAAAACTGCGCCTCAAAGCCAACACATTTAAAGAACGCTTGCAGCAATCCGCAGACGCCGACACCCACAAATCCCAAGCCGACTTGCTGATGGCAAATTTGCAGCATTGGGAACCGGGAATGAAATCGATTTCTCTCCCCGACTTTGAAACCGAAAAACCAGTTATCATTTCCCTAAACCCGGAAAAAAACGCCGTTCAAAATGCTCAAGCCCTCTACAAAAAACACCAAAAACTTAAAAGAGCCCGCATTGCAGTAGAACCTTTGTTAGCCGCCGTACAGGAAGAAATCGACTATTTAGAACAAGTTGAAGTCGCACTTTCGGTATTGGAAACCTACCGCAACACCCAAGATTTGCAAACCCTCGCCGAAATCCGCGAAGAACTAATCCAGCAAAAATATCTAGACGTACCAGATTACCGCAGTACGGACAAAAATGCTGCGATCGAATTTCACCGCTACCAAACCCCCAGCGGCTTTGAATTATTAATCGGGCGCAACAATCGCCAAAATGACCAACTCACTTTTCGCACCGCCAACGACTACGACTTGTGGTTCCACACCCTAGAGATTCCCGGAAGCCACGCTTTGCTGCGTCTCAAACCCGGTACTGTGGCTGAAGAAACCGATTTGCAATTTGCCGCTGACATGACTGCTTACTACAGTCGCGCCCGCCACAGCGAACAAGTCCCCGTGGTTTATACAGAACCGAAATATGTATACAAGCCGAAAGGTGCTAAACCGGGTATGGTTGTATACAAGCAGGAGCGAATTGTCTGGGGTAGACCGCAGCAAGCTCCGGCTTGATTTATATAAAGTGAGTGAGTAATAGGGTTGATCGGCGTTTTTAGGCAAAATTACAGGTTTGGTAGCGATAAACCTAGCAAGAAACCGGGTTTTTGAAGCCGGGTTAGATTATACAAAGTGACCGAGAGTGCGATCGCCCCCTAATATCAAATCCGGTAGCATCGGAATTATTCATCTCTGTATTCTCTCCCTCTGCGTTCTCTGCGCCCTCTGCGGTTAAATCATTCCGATGCAACCGGAAACGATATCAGAATTTATATTCGTCTGTAATGTAAAGTATTATTACAAAAAATTAAATTTTGTTGTTAAAATACCACTTAAGAGAGATGATATTTGTTTGAGAACCCTTTGCAAAGAAACGTGCAACTTGGGTTTCCTCACTGTGAGAAAAACACTGTGGGAACACAACGGATTTAACTATTTGTGCAGACCAGCTTTAGCTAAAGCTGGTCGTTTCTGTTTAAACATTAAACCCCAGCTCGGACAATTTTAGATTGGCGATTTTAGACTTTAGATTAAAACTGCCAATCTAAAATCTAAAATCTAAAATCTAAAATCGGTGTGGGCTGCTCCTAGAAAGTAAACGTCGTTCTGACAACCCCAATCACCAAATCAGAATTATTCTTATTGTGGTCAGGAGCAGTCAGCCAAATCAGACCAGGAGTGATAGAAATATTATCGCTCAACTTAAACTGATAAAAACCTTCTACGTGCAGCGAAGTATCCTTATCTTCCGGCAAAGTCCGATTAGTAGAATTCGTCACCTGCGGCTCCATACCTACCAAAATCCCCGCCACATTTCCTTCTTTCAACAAATCGGGAAAAGCCAAAGTAACTGCCCAGTTCCAGACTTTTTGATCCCCCCGCTGCACAGAACCCGTAGGAGTAGCCAAGTTGGATAAAATGCGCTGGTTGGTGTAACCCGCCCAACCGCCAATTGCAAATCTCCGATTCAACTGCCACGAAGCTTGCGCGCCGTAGGAATTGCTAGAAATCGGGAGAGTGGTATCGCTGTCGAACCCGAAGGAACCGAGACGCTGCGGAAAATTAGAAGCATTGCTGCCGGTATTGGTAATTAAGTTGTAGGAATTAACGTAAGTTAAACCTAAAGCAATGCTGTCGCTCGGTGTAAAAGTCAACTGAGCCAAACCGCCGTAAGAACCATTAAACAAACCATTTCCCCGCGTCGGGTTGGCAGCATTGCCGGCCAAATATCCCAAACTCAGCTCCAGTTTTTCCCCAAACTGATGCCGCAGAGCGATGCCAGAACCACCAAGCAAATAGTAAATTGGGTTGCGAGTACCGAAGTTAGAAAGAGCGCCGTAGCTGCCGTCTCCGTCAAAGTAAGGGTTGACAGTGTTGGTAAAATCGTCAGCAGCGCCGGCGTTGGCTTCTAGAATTACAGTAGTGCTTTTGCCGATAGGGAATTGGTAAAGCAGCGCATCTAAAGCTACTATATTGTTAGCCTCGCCAAAAGGCCCGACATTAAACCGCAATTCCCCTTCAGCAGTTTTCGTATTATTAGTAGAAAACGCACCCAGATTCAAAACTTGCAGTCGAGTTCTGAGCAAATCTTCTCCAGAAAAACTCGTGTCAAAATTGATACGAACCCTGCTGCCAAAAGCCGTGGTTTTATCAGCTTCGCGGCCCTCGGCATCATCTCCCCTGGCGATACCCGCCAAACCAAATATCACTTCGCCGTTGAGTTTAGTCGTAGTTGAAAACTGATTTGCTTCTAATTCAGAGGCGCGCGCTTCCAAAGCATCGACGCGGCCGCGCAAAGTTGCCAATTCCGCCGCAAATTCTTCTTGCAACCTTTGCACAGAAGCCAAATCTTCTCGCGTCGCCAGATTTCTGGAACCGCCTTGAATCAGCTCGCTAACTTTATCCAAACACGCATTTAAACCCGCTGCAAACTCGTAGCGAGTCATCGCCCGGTTGCCACGAAAAGTGCCGTCAGGATAGCCAGCTATGCACCCGTAGCGCTCTACTAGGGATTGCAAAGCTTGGAATGCCCAATCGGTTGGTCGAACGTCGGAAAGTTGAGAAACTGAGGTTACTTGGCCGGCCGCATCTTGGCTGCTACTGTCTTCGGCGCTGTATTGGTTGAGTTGTTCTAAAACATTAGACTGTGCTTGAGGTTGGGCACTTGAATCAGTGGATTGCGAAATCTGAGCGGGCTGTGCGACGGATTTTTCCGCGTTTAAATTAGCCGGTGCAGCGGCGGGTTGCGTTTCGCTTAAGTTTGCGGGCGCGACTGCGGGGATTTGCTCCGCGACAGGTTGTTCGGCACTTAAATTTGCGGGCGCTACTGCGGGTTTGGTTTCGCCTAAATCTGCTGCTGCAACTTCCGGTGCTTTTGCTTGTTCGGCAACTGGCGCAATCAAATCGTTAGTGAAGCCCTCGTAGAGGTTCGCACTTTCTTTCTCAATAGTATCAACAGTCGATTTGCTAGCTAGTGAGGCTGGTTCGGCTGTCTCAGGCTTTGCGGTCTCAGACTTGGCTGCCTCGGTTGCAGCACCTGCTAATTGCAATTTATCAGCTTGAGCTGCCGTGGCAATTTCTAAAGGTTGCTCTGCTGCTAGCGCCGTCGCAGATACGACTAAACTTGCTGCCAATACAGCGGGACTAACTAAAAGTCCCTTCCACAAAAATTTGGACATTTTTTCCTCACACCACATTGAGCCGATCGCCCGTTCCGAAGATTTAGCCGATCGCAAATCACCTTTAGTATTCCGCCTAATAGTATTTCTTGTCAACAATCGGGGAAATCACTGCCGAAGAGTGCAGTTTTGCTGTGGTTGATTTGACAAAAACCCCGTTTATTCCCAAAATCCTTGGTTTGACTCACCGAAGAGCACCATTCTCGCTTAACAGGCTTTTCGGCCTGTTCCACAAGAAAATTCACTCTTTGTGGAACAGGCCGAAAAGCCTGTTCCTAAACAAATAATTGAGAATGGTGCAACATCTCAGTTTAAAGATACCTACCTAGAAACCTGGTTGATGCCCCGATATTGCGTAAGTGATCCCTCAGTAAGATTAATATTGACAGAACTGGCGCTAACACATCGTTCGATCGGCTACAAATACAAGTGAAAAAACTCAAATACGCCCTAGTTCACGAATGGTTGACGCCCTTAGCTACTGGCGGTTCAGAACTCGTAGTACAGGAAATCCTCAAACACGTAGACGAGGCAGATGTCTATGCCCTCATCGACTTTGAATCAGCCAATCCCGAAAGCTATCTTTTCGGGCGACAGATTGGCACAACATTTTTGCAGCACTTTCCCAAGGCCCGCAGCGGCGTCCAAAAATATTTGCCATTTCTGCCGATCGCGATCGAACAACTAGATCTGCGAGAATACGACATCATCCTCTCATCATCCCATGCCGTCGCCAAAGGCATCCTCAGCAGTCCCCAGCAAATGCACGTCTGCTACTGCCACACGCCCATGCGCTACGCTTGGGACTTAACTTTTGACTATTTGCGTAGCAGCAAAGCCGGACGGGGCATCCAGGGTCTGCTGACGCGATATTTGTTGCATCGACTGCGGCAGTGGGACGTAATTTCCGCCAATCGCGTTGATTATTTCATCGCTAACTCTCAACACACTGCGCGCCGAATTTGGCGATGCTATCGGCGGCGGGCCCAGGTGATTTATCCCCCGGTAAATATCGAGCGATTTTCCTTGATGCGGCAAAAACAAGACTTTTACGTCACCGTTTGTCGGTTGGTAAGTTACAAAAACGTAAGTGCGATCGTCCAAGCATTCAATCAACTAGGGCATACTCTCATTGTCATCGGCACCGGGCCAGAATTAGAAATGATTCGGCTTCTCGCCAAACCCAACGTGCAAGTGCTCGGCTGGCAGCCCGCCTCCATAGTTGAAAAGTACATGGCAGAGGCGAAAGCCTTTGTCTATGCAGCTTGCGAAGATTTTGGCATAGCTTTGGTAGAGGCTCAAGCTTGCGGAACACCGGTAATTTCCTATGCAGCAGGGGGCGCTTTGGAGACAGTGCTCGACATTCGCCAACACCCAGAGACAGGGACTGGTTTATTTTTTTCCTCGCAAACCGCAGCAGCATTAGTCGAAGCTGTCGAGGAATTTGAGCAGTTGCAAGGCAAATTTGAGCCAGAAATCAGCAGGTTGCGCGCTGAACAGTTTGCCCCCGAAGTCTTTGGGCAGCGCTATCTAGCTTTTGTTGAACGCTGCTATCAGGAATTTCAATCCCGTGATTTTACCCAGTCAGGGGCTTGAGAGTACCAGATCCCGATAACGGGAGAATCTTCCTTCTGCCTTTGTATATAGCGGTTCTCAAAAAAGTGAGGTATGCCCTATGCCCTATGCCCTATGCCCACGGAACCCTATGCCCTATGCCCACGGAGCCCTATGCCGGATAGTACCTCATATGAGAGCTCGAAAGGCTATAAGTGCCTTCAGAAGACCTCTACATCAGTGCCTTGTGCCTTCTTCCTTCTGCCGCCAGAAGCCCTCTTCCTACTTCCTTCTGCCTTTTGAAGCCTTCTGAAGGCAGAAAATTGAGTATTGGCAACATAATTGAGAGAACAAAGCGTCTTGAGGCTTTATGATCAGGACTGTGTGTGGTGTGAAGTGAAGGAGTAAGATGACTGCCGACAGCCAACTAATCTCCGGCAAGGTAATTCGAGCGATCGCAAGACGCGGTTTTGGGTCTGTCCTGCAAGGAGATAGACGCATAAGTCGTTCTCTACAGAGCCTCGACGGAGAACTTTTCAAGCGGTTATTTGACATCCTGTTTTCCTTATCGGTTCTGATCCTGTTTGCTCCGGTTTACCTGCTTTTGGCTTTCTTAATCGCCTTAAGCTCGCCCGGCCCTATTTTTTACGTACAGGAACGAGTAGGCAAAAACCGTAAAAGGTTTTATTGCCTGAAATTCAGAACGATGGTGGAAAATGCGGACGATATATTGCTGGAAATCATGGAAAATTCTCCGCATTTGCGTCAAGAGTTTGAGGACAATTTCAAGCTGAAACAAGACCCTCGAATTACCTGGATTGGAAGATTTTTACGAATGACCAGTTTAGACGAGTTTCCCCAGTTTTGGAATGTTTTAAAAGGAGATATGAGTGTCGTCGGACCGAGACCTTTAGTTGAAGAAGAACTGCCGAGATACGGCAGTCACATCAACAAAATTCTCACCATAAGACCTGGAATTACAGGCTTGTGGCAAGTGTCTGGTCGCAACGACATTCCCTATCCCCGCCGAGTCCAAATCGACCTCTATTACGCAAATGACAAAAACCTTTGGATGGATATGTGGATTGTTTTCAAAACAATTGGAGTTGTGATTTTTCCCAAAAATAACGGCGCATACTAATTTTTGTCCGCAGTCAGCAATCGGTAGTTAGTTTTATTTGTTACTGACCACTGATGCTGACTACTGACAATCAGCGACAAACTCTTTGTCAAAACTAAACAGTTCCTGGATGCCGATCGCAGAATTGTGAGCTTAACTAAAGGGGAAAATAGTTAAATAAACCTACCTCTTATTCATCGAGAAAGATCAGTTCTTCTAGATAGACTACTTTAGGTTTAGGTGTTAAACTTAACTCTATAACCTTTGGCTTAAGGGGGATAGCCTACTTATCTTGGGATAGCCCACTACCCAACAGCGTAGGAAGTAAACTTCAACTAGCTTTAGGTAACTAAAGTTAAGTTTGAGTAAGTTTTATAAAGCAGTTTGAGAATACGACCGGCAGGGAGCAACAGCCTCTGCCAAAAAATTTATTGTGAATTAACACAGCCTGTCAAAGGAAAATCAGATGACCCAACGTAAGCGAGCGCTAATAACAGGTATTACAGGTCAAGACGGCTCCTACTTGAGCGAATTACTGTTAGAAAAAGGATATGAAGTTCACGGCATTATCCGGCGCAGTTCTAGTTTCAATACCGATCGAATTGACCACATCTATGTCGATCCTCACAGCGAGGGTGCGCGCCTGTTTTTACACTACGGCGACTTGACGGACGGCACCACTCTCCGCCGGATATTGGAAGAAGTTCAGCCGGTAGAAATTTATAACTTAGGCGCTCAATCTCACGTTCGAGTCAGTTTTGACTCGCCGGAATATACGGTTGACACAGTAGGGATGGGAGTATTGCGGCTGCTAGAAGCAATTCGGGACTATCAGCACCGCACCGGCATAGAAGTGCGGTTCTATCAAGCAGGTTCTTCGGAAATGTTTGGTTTGGTGCAGGAAGTTCCGCAGAAGGAAACAACTCCTTTTTATCCCAGAAGTCCTTACGCCTGCGCCAAAGTTTACGGGCACTGGCAAACAATAAATTATCGCGAATCTTACGGACTTTTTGCCTGCAATGGCATCTTGTTCAATCACGAATCTCCGCGCCGTGGCGAAACTTTTGTAACTCGCAAAATTACTCGCGCCGTGGCCAGAATAGTCGCCGGCAAGCAGAAAAAGATTTACTTGGGCAATCTCGATTCTAAGCGGGACTGGGGCTATGCTAAAGACTACGTGCGGGCGATGTGGCTGATGCTGCAACAAGACAAACCTGACGATTATGTCATTGCTACCAACGAGACCCATTCCATTAAGGAATTTCTCGATTTGGCTTTTACTTACGTCAATTTAGATTGGCAAAAATATGTGGAGTTTGACGAACGCTACTTGCGGCCGGCAGAAGTCGAACTGTTGATAGGCGATTCGACTAAGGCGCGCCAGCAATTAAATTGGGAACCTTCTGTAACTTTTCAGGAGTTAGTGCATTTAATGGTAGATGCTGACATGAAAGCTTTAGAGGAGCAAGGTCGAGGTTCGGGCAACGGATTTGATTAAGTCGCTAAACCAAGCCGTCAGTGGGAACAATTTGTAGGGGTAGGGCCCCGTGTCTACCCCTTTGGCGAAAGGCGCGCACCGGGGGATAGCCCCTGCACACACTTCACAACTGATCGGAGGATTGTTACAGGTATTAGCGTAGCGCGATCGGCATTCAAAGAACCAGCTTAATTGCTCGCAAAATTTTCGGCTGTGCGGGCTAAAAAAAACATTAAAATGATAGTTGAGGACTCGCGGCCCCTATATCTAACTTTCGGGTGTGCACGGCGCAAATTGTCCCTATCTGCAGCAGCTAAAACAAATTTGTGGGCAACCTCATCCTGTAGCTGAAAGCTTTTTTTGCTAAAGCAACAATTTTAGAATTGAAATTGTCGATCGACCTTTATTCAAAATCCCGAGGCTAAAATTATGACAAGCTTGGATGTAAGCAGCAAACGCATTCTAGTCACGGGCGGCGCCGGTTTCTTGGGCCGTCAGGTAATCGACCAGCTAGTGAAAGCAGGGGCCGATGCTGATAAAATTTCTGTAAGTCGATCGCGCGACTGCGACCTCCGCGTTATGGAAAACTGCAAGCGCGCCGCCGACCAACAAGATATCATCATTCACCTCGCCGCCCACGTCGGCGGCATCGGCTTAAACCTAGTCAAACCCGCTGAATTATTTTACGACAATTTGATGATGGGCGCGCAACTAATCCACGCCGCCTACGAAGCAGGAGTCGAAAAATTTGTCTGCGTCGGCACGATTTGCGCTTATCCCAACTTGACCCCAGTTCCTTTCAAAGAAGATGACCTGTGGAACGGCTATCCAGAGGTAACTAACGCACCTTACGGAATTGCCAAAAAAGCCTTATTAGTGCAACTGCAATCCTACCGCCAGCAATACGGATTCAACGGTATCTACTTGCTACCAGTAAATTTGTATGGCCCAGAAGATAACTTTGACCCAAAAAGTTCCCACGTTATCCCCGCATTAATTCGCAAAGTCCACGAAGCGCAAGAAAGGGGAGACAAAACACTGCCAGTTTGGGGCGACGGCAGCCCCAGCCGCGAGTTTTTGTATTCTACAGATGCCGCGCGGGGAATTGTGATGGCAACCCAAGATTACAGTGAATCTGACCCGGTTAATTTGGGAACGAATAGCGAAGTTAAAATTCGCGATTTAGTGGAAACGATTTGCGAATTGATGGGATTTGAGGGAGAAATTGTTTGGGAAACAGACAAACCGAACGGTCAGCCGCGCCGCTGTTTGGATACGGAAAGGGCTAAGGAAAAGTTTGGTTTTGTTGCGGAGGTGAAGTTTAAGGATGGGTTGAAAAATACCATTGATTGGTATCGAAAACACGCAGTTTGAGTGTGGAAAACCCGGTTTCTTCAAGAAACCGGGTTTTTTTAGGAATAATATTATTTCCGGTCGATTACCCCTAATACGGTAGGGGCGGGTTCACGAAAAATATCTGCCAATAATTGACAATCTCAAAAACCCGCCCTTTTAATCGCTCGATCGTACATGATATAATACTAAATGCGGGTGAGAAACCTCATTTATAAGAGTCGGCGATTGCCACCTATCCTACACAAACCAGTCCGCCTTCTGGCACTAAGAAATTATACAAATTTGGGTGATAATTCACTGACAATAGTCGGCAGTGAAAACCGCTATTACACTTGCCTCTTGTCGTCGCAGAGGGGAACTAAGAAATCATACCAATCGAGCGGCATCAGGGGCAGGTTCTCCGGTTCAAATTACTTTTGCAATAGGTTTAGTGTTCAAGATATGATAATTTCTTGGGAATTGGCGTGGGAAGTTTTTAATGTCGTAACAGTGCCAAATTTTTACAATCTGACAAAAAAGCTGGTGGGGTGACAACCCCGCCAGCCGTTCAATACGTCGTTTTATTGGGTTTGGGTGGTTTGCCACGAGAACCGCTGGTTTTTTTTACAAACATTCTCCCTGGGTATCCCAAGGAATGTTGGCGAAAAAAACCCTGAGTTTCTCCAGATTTATGATAATCTGTTCAATTCGTTCTTTTGACTGGGTATCAGTTGAAGTAATTTCGTGCAGATGCTTGAGATACTGTTTGCATTTTGCTTCAACTGCGTCGGCACCTTTATCAAAGGCTGTGGCTGTCTCTTGCCAATACTGGTCGATTCCTCCTAAGAATTTATCAACAACACCCTGTTTTTTGAATTGTTGGTGAATTTCTTTTGCTAACCGCTTCTGCCAAGCTTCCGTAAATAAACTCCACACAAAAGAAGCCACTCCAGCAGCTAAACCGATCCCTAGAACTATTGGGCCACCAATCGCAGCTACGAAAGAAATTACTGTTGCCGTGCCACCACCGATACTAATACCAAGTGCTGACAAAAGACTGACTAATTTCGCTACTAAGATATAGCTGCCAAGATTGCCAAGGCCTGCTGCCCAAGCGGCTAAGGCACCATAAGTACCTAAACCTGCTATCCCACCAAGAAAAGCTCCTTTTGTATCGAAGGGAATAGATACTACTATTCCATCTTTGTTGGGAAGTTTAGGCACTGGGTATTTTTCTAGAAAAGCGTCAATCTCAGCCTTGAGTTTTTCAGAATTGACACTAATCCGATTTTCTAAATGACTTTGCAGCAGATCGACTAAATAACCGGGAGCGTATTCTTGAGCCTCTTTCTGTTTGTCGTATCTCTGGCGAATCATTTGTTCTATAAACTCTACATCGATCTTTTTTGCCGCATAGGTCTGAAATGATTGGCGGGTATCTTTCTCTAATTCCTTAATTTGTTTGCTCACTTGACTGCGTTTTTGCCGCATTTCTCGCTGACGTTCTGGTTCATTTTTTTCCGCTTTGTCAAGATCCTTTCGATACTCCTCTATTTTGGCAACAGTTGTTTGATATTGCTCAATCGAGTTAGCGTATTCTTGTTTTTTGTCCTTTTTGACGGCATTGATTTCGCGGTCGATACGAGAGATGACTGGTTTAGGAAGAGTCTCGCAGAGGAGTTGAGTTAAATCATCAAAGAGACGCTGACAGCGATCCGGCTTTTCTGACCAGAAAGTGAAGAAACGCTTTTGCACATCTTCCTTGGTAATATCCCGCTTTGTTAGCTTCCGACGAAACTCTATAGCAGTTTCATCAAGTTCTTTATACAGTCTGGCTGAAGCTTTATTGAGAATTTTGGGAAGCTCATCGTCAGGGATACTCGGATCTGCGTGTGTCGCCACAATAAAGAAATTGCCTAGCGTCGGAAAGTCGTTGCACTCATTCTCTGGGGTCGGCAACAAACGCAGCAAATTCCGAAGCCGCACCATATCTTGACCATTGATGTGACCCTTGGCAGGAGAAGCATAAAGCAAGACATTAGCAATCTTGGTGGCACTATTAGCTTTCTCAACATCCTTTGATACTTCATCTTGTTTATCAGAGTAACCGGGAAGGTCAATCAGGTTACACCCTCTTAACAAAGGAGCATCTACATAAACTATAGCTGTATGTCCGCCGTCATTGCTGTCGTCAGAGTCATCATATTGGTGTACGCCATATTTTTCTAGCAGGTCAAAGGAGCCGAATTGCAAAAAATGCTTCTGACAACGCTCCCTATCCTCTAAATATAGGAAGTCAAAATTTAGCTTGCCGTTTTCATCTTGCCAAAATTTCTCATCAATAATGCCCACGTTTCCATCAAACCATTCGGGGCGACTTTCCACATGACAAACAATGGTAATGACTCTTGTTGCAGGCTGATAGCCTGTTGGCAATACTTTTTGGCCTAAAAGAGTATTAGCAAGATAGGATTTGCCAGAGTCAAAGGCTCCTGTCAAGACAACATTTGGTTTTTGGTAATACTGGTTAATTTGTTCTTGCAGAGCGTTAGGTTTACGTAGTTCCGTTGGCAATTCTAGCCAAGGTAAAAAAGAATTTTCATCGATATACTGATTAAGTAAATTTAGTCGGCGATAAAGTTCAGCGTAGGGACTGCCTGGTTCAATTCCTGGGAGTGGAGGTATTTCCTGTGACATGGCAGTTGCCATGTCTTCACCTAATATTAGCAGCCATTTTACTGCCATTCCCATCGGAACTTGTGCAGGGAACTGCTCATAATGTCTAACCTGATCTACAGAAATTCCGATCCCGGTGGCAACTGATTCTTGACTGATACCTTTTTGTTCCCGATAGCGTCTAAAATTAATGTTCATAGCATTCTGCTACCCGCTAGTTTAATCCACAGGAAGTTATTTGTTTTTTATAATTATCTTCTAATTATGAATTTATCGGAGTCATAAAATGTCAAATTTTATCAGCAATTGAGACGATCGCTCTGTCAGAAAACGTCAGATTGTGTCATCTTTGTCAGAAAATGTCATAAAAAATATGATAAAATAGGCAAAACTTTCACGCCTACCTGACTAATGAACGTTCAAGAAGTCTTGAGATTTGCCGATGACATGGTTTTCGCCAAGACGGGAGAACATTTGGAGGATCTGCAAAAAGCTATCCTGCTGGGTGTATGGAAAGGTCAAAGATACTCTAAAATTGCAGAAGAATCTCACTGCACAGAAGGTCATGTCAGAAATGTCGCATCGGAATTATGGCAACTACTCTCAGATGTATTAGGTGAAAATGTCAATAAATTAAATTTTAGGTCGGCATTGGAGAGGTCGCAATTTGCCTACTTTTCAAATTATGGAAAAAATTCTTTACAGATTGGTAATGTAAATGTCTGTAAGGAACCCCACGCTTAAAAGCGGGGGCTTTTGGGAAGTCCGGCTCGTTCCGAGCGGTTCAAGAAGAAAGCTCGAACCTTACCAGAGACAGGATTAGACCTCCGTTTTTTGAGTCATGATACCGGAGAATGCGACGCTAGTTTTCCGCTCTATCGCCAAAAGTTAAACAGGCTTAACGGGGTTAAACCAGTGCTTTTGACACAACAAGCTCATAAAACATTCTCGAAGCGAACTTTACCCAGCAATGGAGGACTTTATGTCTAATTTCGTTTTTGTACTTGATACCCAAAAACGACCGCTCAATCCAATCCGCCCAGGAATGGCTCGTAAATTGCTAACCACTGGCAAAGCTGCTGTTTTCAAAAGGTATCCATTCACGCTAATTCTCAAAGTAGAGGTAACGGTATCCCAACAACCCATCACTCTTAAAATAGATCCTGGCTCCAAAACCACGGGCATTGCATTAGTCGAAGGAGAAAACGTAATCTTTGGTGCAGAACTAACTCACCGAGGTCAATCAATTAAAGCCTGTTTGGAGTCTCGCCGTTCACTGCGTAGAGGCAGGAGAAATCGCCATACTCGTTATCGAAAGGCTAGATTTCTAAATAGAACTTGCCCTAAAGGATGGCTGGCTCCAAGCTTGCAACATCGTGTCGAAACAATCCTGACATGGGTAACTAGATTAATGAAAGTCGCTCCCATTAGTTCTATTGCTCAAGAACTTGTGCGATTCGACTTACAACGACTAGAAAATCCAGAAATTAGTGGACTGGAGTACCAGCAAGGCGTTTTATGTGGTTACGAAATCCGCGAATACTTGTTGAATAAATGGGATAGGAAGTGCGCGTATTGTGGAGTTACGGATACACCGCTACAAGTCGAACACATTCATCCCAAAGCCAAAGGCGGATCTAATCGTATTTCTAATCTTTGCCTTGCTTGCGAAAATTGTAATACTCGGAAGGGAACTCAAGATATTGAGCAATTCCTCTCCAAAAAGCCAGAGATTTTGAAGCGAATTCTATCTCAAGCAAAGCGGTCTTTAAAAGACGCAGCAGCAGTCAATTCAACTCGCTGGGCGTTATTTAACCGACTTCGTATGAATGGCTTGCTTGTTTCTACAGGCAGTGGTGGTCTAACAAAGTTCAACCGCACTCGATTAAATTTAGCTAAAACTTACTGGTTAGATGCTGCTTGTGTAGGCAAAGTCGAAGAATTAAAAGTGCTGACTTCTCAACCGCTGCTAATTAAGGCAGCAGGACACGGTACTCGACAAATGTGCGGCACAGATAAGTTTGGCTTCCCAATTCGTCACAAGTCGAGAAAGCAAATCCATTTCGGTTTTCAAACTGGCGATATTGTCAGCGCTACCGTCACAGCAGGCAAGAAGGTCGGCACCTATGTGGGACGAATTCTTTGCCGCGCATCCGGTTCGTTCGACATCGCCACAACGACGGGAAGAGTAGCAGGAATTAGTCATAAATATTGCAAATCTATTCACAAAAAAGATGGCTATTCCTATGGATTTTAATTCAAGGCGACTGAAGTCGCAGCCGCTTTCCTCCCCATGTCTAAAGCCAGGGGCTTCTCGCTCGTTTTCTGGTGATAATAGTTTGCAAGCTCCCGAAATCCCAAAAACCCGATCGCCCTCAACCCCCACCTCAGACACCTCCCAACCCCCAACCAGACTAGACTTAGCAGACGCACCTCATATTTCATCATTGTCCGATCGCACATCCGAACTCGCCACCCTGGAAAAATGGATCGTCCAAGAAAAGTGCACCCTCGCAACAATATCAGGACTCAGCGGTATCGGCAAAACCGCACTTTCCCTCCACCTCATTCAAAAAATTCAGCATAACTTTCAATACGTCATCTGGCGAAGTCTCCGCCACTCCCCACCCTTAGAAACAACCCTAAAAAATCTCCTAAAATTTCTTTTAAATCAACCCGAAATCGAACTCCCTACCAACTTTCCCGATGGACTTTCCCTGTTAATGGAATATCTGCGAAAAAACCGCTGTCTCATTATCCTCGACGACGTGCAAACCATTCTCAGCAGCGGACAACTAGCAGGAAATTACCGCCCAGAATGCGAAAGCTACAGCATCTTCTTCAGACAAATCGGAGAAACAACCCACAACAGTTGTTTAATTCTCAATAGTTGGGAACCACCCAGAGAAATTACCGCGTTAAAAGGAGAAAATTCACCAGTTCGCAGCTTACAACTCAAAGGCATAGGTGCAGCAGCAGCCGAAATTTTCCGACAAAAAAGTTTACTCAATCCCGAAACATGGGAAAACCTAATTAACACCTACCGAGGCAATCCATTGTGGTTGAAAATAGTCGCCACCACGATTCAGGAAATATTCCGAGGCCGGGTTGCAGATTTTTTGAAATATGATATGCTATTCTTAGGGGAAGAATTGGCAGCAACATTGCACCCGCAGATAAATCGTTTGTCAGAATTAGAGAAAAAGCTAATCTCCCAGCTCAGTCGCGAAGCAAATTTAGTTTCAATAGAGCAATTGCTACAAGATGCCGATTTCTCGCCCTCAGACTTATTCGACGGGCTGCAATCTTTGGGGAGGCGATCGTTCGTTGAAATAGAAGAACAGGAGAATGAAACGCTATTCAATCTTTGTCCTGTGGTGAGACAATATGTAATATCAAATCCAGTTTGTTGATACTTTCCCACAGTCCGACAGTCCGGCAGGGGTTCAAACCCCTGCCTCAAAGCTAAAGTCGGTTAAAACTGATATGTTGCACCATTCTCAATTACTTGTTTAGGAACAGGCAAGATGCCTGTTCCACAAGAAAATTCACTCTTTGTGGAACGGGCATCTTGCCCGTTCTTGAGAATGGTGCAAGATGTGAGTTAAAACCGACTACAGAGTGTAATGAAAATGCCATTAATTGTAGTCCTCTTTTAGAGGACTTTCGCTGTGAGACAGGGGTTTTTAACCCCTGTCGAACTGGAAGTCAAACGAGAGATTCGATCGCAAATATGAATACTGCTGAACCTTCATTAACTAAAACTGAATTAAGAAAATCGCTCCTCAACACTCGCAAATCCCTATCAGCACAAGAATGGAGACAAAAGAGCACGAGCCTCTGCAATCACCTGCAAAACTCGCCCCTATTCACCCAAGCAAAAACAATTCTCGCCTACTTCAGTTGTCGCCAAGAACCAGATTTAAGTCCCCTATTTACATCTTCTGTGGAGGAGGAATCTTGCCTGCTCAATTCTGGAGACAGGCAAGATGCCTGTCCCACAAATGCCATTCCCACCCCTAAAAAATGGGGATTTCCCCGCTGTGTCGGCAAAGAGCTATCCTGGCACATCTGGCAGCCCGGAGATGCTTTACATACTGGAGCTTATGGCATACTCGAACCACTGCCGGATGCTCCTAAAATAGACCACTCAGAAGTAGATTTAATGCTCGTACCCTCAGTAGGCTGCGATGTTCGCGGCTATCGCTTGGGCTACGGCGGTGGCTATTACGATCGAATGCTCAGTTTAGCTGAGTGGGAATCAAAAGTTACGATCGCCACAATCTTTGAATTTGCCTTGCTGGCCCAACTACCCGTTGACTCCTGGGACAAACCGCTGCGCGGAATGTGCACGGAAAGTGGGTTAAAAATAATACAGCAAAAATCTTAAAGGTCGATCGAACAATAAATTTTCAGAAATTATCCCTAGATCCATGTTTATATATATTCTATTTAGGACTTGCACAAGTCTTTTTGAATCTAGAATCTAAAACCTAAAATCTAAAATACTATGGCCCAGCGCTACGTTCGAGTTAAAACAACACAAGGACACATCCATTACGGTTTACTGCAACTGGGCCACAGCGTTCAAGTATTTGATGCACCGCCCTGGTTAAAAGGACAACCAACCGATTTGGAACTTTCACCAGATACTTACCAAATTCTCGCCCCGTGCTCTCCCTCAAAAATTGTAGCCGTCGGCAAAAATTATGTCGATCACGCCGCCGAGATGGGAACCCCAGTACCGGAAGAACCCCTGCTGTTTTTCAAGCCTCCGAGTGCTGTCATCCCTGCAGGTGCAGCGATTCGCTATCCGCAGCAGTCGGAAAGGGTAGATTACGAGGGAGAATTGGCCCTGGTAATTGGCGAACATTGTACCAACTGCACTCCCGAACAAGCACACAGCAAAATTTGGGGCTATACCATCGCCAATGACGTAACAGCCAGAGATTTGCAAAAGCGGGACAACCAGTGGGCGAGGGCCAAAGGGTTCGATACTTTTTGTCCCTTGGGGCCTTGGATTGTCCGCGAATTGAGTCCTGCTGCACAATTGCAGACTTTTGTCAATGAGAGCGATCGACCCGTACAGTCATCCCAGATCGATCGCATGGTATTTTCGCCAGACTTTCTCGTCTCCTACATCAGTCAAGTAATGACCCTAATTCCAGGCGATGTGATACTGACTGGAACGCCACAAGGAGTAGGGCCGCTACAAATAGGCGATCGAGTCCGCATCGAAATTGAAGGCATCGGCAGTCTTGAAAATACTGTCACTCATTAGTTATGGGTTATTTGTGAGGACACGGCGAAAGCCTTTGTCCCTACGGGGAGGGCTTGGAATCTGCTGTATAATATCAATTAGCCCGTCAATTTTCACCAACTTTGAAATAGGATCATTCGCCCATGCAACTCGAAGACTATTTTGACTTTCAGCGGCCAGATGATATTCGGGTCAAAGGGACGCGAATCGGCATTGAAACTGTTCTATATGATTTCATTCATCGCGCGCGCACTCCTGAACAAATTGCTCAAACTTATCCATCTCTTAACTTGGAACAAGTTTATGCTACTATCCTTTACTATCTGCACAATAAAGAAGCCGTTAGTAACTACATTGCTGATTGGTTGGAGTGGAGCCATCAGCAACTGAAAGCACAAGAACTTAACCCTCCACTTGGTATTGTTAGACTGCAAAAACTGAGCTCGGAAAAAAAAATCCCAACAAATCATCAATGAGTCTCAATTATCTGTTGGATGAAAATGTAGATCCTACCTATAAAGCTGAAATCCTTACAGGCAATCCAAATTTGATAATTTGGTGTGTAGGCGAACCAGAAGCTCCGAGTCGGGGAACTTTAGATCCAGAAATTATTAAATGGTGTGAGGAATATAACTTTATATTGGTGACGAATAATCGTAAATCCATGCCCGTGCATTTGACAGACCATTTGGCTGAAGGTCATCATATTCCGGGCATTTTTATCCTCAATTCCAAGTTGAGTATTGGACAAAATATTCGGCAATTAATTTTTATTGCTGAGGCATCTTTTAATGATGAATATCAAGATCCAATAGTTCATCTGCGAGAGATTGTTTGAATAATTTTGTCTCATTGATAAGTAGAAGGAATAAGGAAGTTCGGCAACGGATTTTGTAACGGATGTAACGGATGTAACGGATTGACCGCAGAAGGTAGAAGGTAGAAGCTAGAAGAGAAATAAAGGGGGTATGTTACCAGGATTTGGTATAAACCCTATGATTTTCCCGATCGGCAAAATGAACGATTTGGCGAGGCTACAGTCAACGCCCTATCGAGATTTCACCTCAGTTTGACAATCATAGGGATAACAACTAAGCTGTTACGCATTTAAACCATTCACTATCCAGGTAAGATGCGTCAGGCGCGAACACTTACGCCGACTTGGGACACACTTCTGTACTGACGCACCCTACTATCTTCTTTTAAATGCCGAACAGCTTAACAACTGTCAACTACCAACTACCAACTGCTTTCCTGACTAACGTACCTGCATATAAACAGCATCCGAAAGCGGAGGAATCTCTGCATAGCGTCCCAAAAGCGACTGCACGACTGCATAGACAAATGCAGCAAAAGCGCCCAAAAACACCATGTTATACAGAGTTTCCGCAATAAATGCGACTTGTAAGCCGTTAGAAAAAATCGGCAAAACCAGACCGCAGAGCATCAAAACAATGTCTAAAAGAATCGCCTGCATCGCATTAAAACGAATGAAGTGACTGATGTTTTCGTTTCTAACTACTCCTAAATACAGGGCAAAGAAAATAATCAAGCTAGCGAAGGGCAAACTATAAATCTGTAGCAAAGGAGCGAGCGGGACAAAAAACAGTTGCAAGACAGGAAACTGTGCAAACAGATACCTGCCAAAGGCAAGCCCGTCAACCAACGGGAGCAAATAAGGCAAAGAAGCAAAAATCCGGTCTGGAACAGTTGTAGACCCGCGCCAAGTCATAATGAACTCTCCTGAGTCGATCGGTGAACTATTAATTCCTATTAAAATCAGCATAACGCAGCAGGCTCAGTTCCGACTCGCCCGGAATTTGCTCATTTGTGGGCCGATAGCAGCCTCAAGTACCAGATGCAGGGGAACTTAGATCGAATCGGGTTAATAGTCACCATGCCCCATGCCCCATGCCCTATTTGCCCCATGCCCCATGCCCCATGCCCTATTTGGCCGATGATTATTTAATATTGGCAATGACGAAGCCCATTTGACACTCGTACCGATCGGGCAAATTTTCCGTAGGTTTAGCAACTGGATGTCCACAGCGAAGCTCTCCACCGCTCCAGCGCGGTTGTCCAGTGCGATCGGCCAGCAAACAACTTTGGCAAACACACTGAGGGGCAAGCATCTGATTTTCCATTAAAATGACTAACATTTGATACCTCCGGCAGGTTTCACACCAGTAATTTCATTGTATGTCAGGAGTTGGGGACAAACCGCTTAACCTGAACACAACGTAATATTTATGTCAATGGTGCGAAATCCGTAGTACGGTATAAGATCCCCAATTCCCAATCCCAAAACTCTCAAGAGGTTGATTATTGTGACGGACTCTAACTTAGAATTCCTTTCCAAAACCGATCCGCTCATTGCCGATTTAATCGGGCAAGAGCTCCAGCGGCAGCGAGACCACCTAGAACTCATCGCCAGCGAAAACTTTACCTCGGCAGCGGTAATGGCAGCTCAAGGCTCAGTGCTGACCAATAAATACGCCGAAGGACTGCCAGCGAAACGCTACTACGGCGGCTGCGAATTTATTGACGGCATCGAGCAAATTGCGATCGATCGTGCCAAACAGCTATTTGGAGCCGCTCACGCCAACGTCCAGCCCCACTCCGGCGCTCAAGCCAACTTTGCAGTATTTTTGAGCTTGCTGGAACCCGGAGACGGAATTATGGGCATGGATTTGTCCCACGGCGGACACTTGACCCACGGTTCGCCGGTCAACGTATCCGGCAAATGGTTCAAAGCTTTTCACTACGGCGTCAGCCAAGAAACAGAACAGCTTGACTATGACGAAATTTTGGCACTCGCCAAAGAAAACCGACCGAAATTGCTAATTTGTGGCTATTCAGCATATTCGCGAATTATCGACTTTGAGAAGTTTAGAGCGATCGCCGACGAAATCGGAGCCTACCTGCTCGCCGACATCGCCCACATCGCCGGGTTAGTCGCCACAGGGCATCACCCCAACCCCCTCCCCCACTGTCACGCAGTCACCACCACCACTCACAAAACCCTGCGGGGCCCCCGTGGCGGCTTGATTATGACTAATGACCCGGAATTAGGTAAAAAATTTGACAAAGCAGTGTTCCCCGGCACCCAAGGTGGGCCCTTAGAACACGTCATTGCGGGCAAAGCAGTAGCTTTCGGCGAAGCATTAAAGCCTGAATTTAAAACTTATTCCGGTCAAGTAATTGAAAATGCGCGCGCTTTAGCTGCACAGTTGCAGCAGCGGGGTTTAAAACTCGTTTCCGGTGGCACGGACAATCACTTAATGCTAGTTGATTTGCGATCGGCAAACATGACAGGCAAGCGAGCCGACCAATTAGTCAGCGGTGTGAATATTACTGCTAATAAAAATACCGTGCCTTTCGATCCGGCATCGCCCTTTGTCACCAGCGGTTTGAGACTCGGTTCGCCGGCGATGACCACCAGGGGAATGGGAACAGCAGAATTTACCGAGATTGGCAATATTATCGCCGATCGCCTGCTAAATCCAGATGATGAAAGCGTCGCAGCCGACTGCCTGCGTCGAGTAGCAGCACTGTGCGATCGCTTCCCCTTATATCCCCACTTGTACTTGAAAGTGCCGGCATTAGCTTAATTTTCCTGATCGGCAATGGGGAATTGGTAGTTGGAAGTGTACGGGTAAAAGGGTATAAAGAGCAGGAAAAGATTGAGAGTTGCCGGTAGCGATATTGACAAGCTGTTTTCACCAAAAATATCGATCGCCAATACGGTTTTTAGTAAAGATATTTGTCGGGCGGGGCTGGTTTGACTAACGGTATTTGTCGGTTGCGAAAGATACCGCTAGGGCTGGGCCCGCTCGCCAAATATCGACTTTTTTGCTCGCGAAAAAGTCGATATTTCAAATCGTTAATTCGAGAGTTATGAATGAACAACCTGACAATTCGCCCCAGGGCAACTGCCATTGCGGCAAATCTCCGACTCCCAAACCCCCAGTCACTCTTCAAGATGTTTCCTTGTTATAAGCCATCTGAAATGTAGTAGACTCTGCCTGACAGCCTAATTGCCCCGCACTATTTAAAATTGATTTCAGATGCCGTACCAGTATCTGTACCACATACTCGCTTTCCTGGTTTCTGCGATCGTCGTCCTCTGGAGTACGCCAATAGTCAAAAAAATTGGTCTCAAAAGCGGGCGAGTCGATCGGCCAGGCGAGCGAAAAGTCCACAAGCGCCCGATGGTGCGCTTGGGAGGAGTCTCCATCTTTCTCGGCACTATCACTGCCCTCTTATTTGTCTGGCTCTCAGGAGGCTTCATTGATGCTAACGGACAAGTTCTCAATCCCAAAGACGAATACGAAATTTGGGGAGTCACCCTCGGCGGCATCGGATTCTTCCTCATCGGTTTAGCAGACGACCTATTTTCGCTCTCGGCCTTAAAACGCTTGCTCATGCAAATTGGCGTATCCAGCATCGTTTGGATGGCAGGCGTACAAATTGAGTTTCTCACAGTTCCCTCCTTGGGACTGACTGATATTGGCTGGCTGAGCTTGCCAATTACCGTAATTTGGCTCGTCGGCATGGCCAACGCCATCAACTGGATTGATGGTTTAGACGGTTTAGCGGCCGGAGTTTCAGGGATTGCAGCAGTTGTGATGCTGATTGTCAGTCTGGCGATGCACCAACCGGCGGCGGCCCTGATTGCAGCGGCTTTAGCTGGCGGGGCCTTGGGATTTCTGCGCTACAACTTCAATCCGGCTCAAATCTTTATGGGAGATGGCGGGGCTTATTTTATCGGGTTTACTCTCGCTGGAGTGGGAGTAATTGGGTTAGTTAAAACTACGGCTGTTACTTCTGTGTTGCTGCCATATTTAATTTTAGCTGTACCGATTTTAGATATGTCGGCGGTGATTCTCGATCGACTTCGCAACGGCAAGTCACCGTTTATTGCTGACAAGCGCCATCTCCACCACCGACTTCTAGAAGCCGGACTATCCCATCGATTTGCGGTTTTATTTATTTACTCACTGACACTGTGGGTGGGAAGTTTAGCCCTAGCTTTTTCGCTTCCCAGCGGCGTAATTTACGCTATGGGTGCAACCAGTTTGCTGGGATATGCTAGCTGGAAAGTTTGGAGACACGCTCGATAGTTAGTTGACTGTTGACTGTTGACTGTTGACTGTTGATTGGTGTCATTCCCCAATTAATTCCCCAATCGCAAATCCAAAATCTAAAATCTAAAATTGAATGGTTGCTGAAATTATTTGTGTTGGCACTGAATTGCTGTTAGGCGATATTCTTAATAGCAATGCCCAGTTTTTAGCCAAAGAATTAGCGAGTCTGGGAATCCCTCACTACTATCAAACAGTGGTGGGGGACAATCCAGAACGTATCAAACAAGTGTTAGAAATCGCCGTCAGTCGATCGCAGCTTTTGCTCTTTACCGGAGGCCTGGGCCCCACACCAGACGACCTCACAGTCGAAACAATCGCCGATTTTTTTGGGGTTCCTCTCATCGAAAAGCCGGAAATTATCGCAGATATCGAATACAAATATGCCCAGCGGGGACGCACCATGAGTCCCAGCAATCGCAAACAAGCTTTAATTCCAGAAACTGCGGACATTCTGCCGAACCGCAGCGGTTCTGCACCGGGCATTATTTGGCAGCCGGTTTCTAACGTGACAGTAATGACATTTCCCGGCGTACCGGCGGAAATGCACTTAATGTGGCAAGAAACGGCCGTTCCTTACCTGAAAAATGGTGGCTGGTGCAGCGAAACTATTTACAGCCGCACATTGAAATTTTGGGGCATTGCTGAGTCGGCATTGGCGGAAAAAGTAGATAGTTTTCTGAATTTAACTAATCCTACTGTGGCTCCCTACGCCAATCACGGCGAAGTCAAACTGCGGATTTCGGCCCGCGCGGAGTCCTCCGTGGCGGCGAAAAATTTGATTGAACCGATCGAACAACAGTTGCGGCAAATTGCCGGCTCGGACTGTTACGGTGCTGATAGCGATAGCCTCGCTTCCACTGTCGGCCAATTGTTGCTTGATGCGGGGCAAACTCTTAGCGTGGCTGAATCCTGCACGGGAGGTGGATTGGGGGCGATGCTGACTGGTGTTCCCGGCAGTTCGAGCTACTTTTTAGGCGGGATTATTTCTTACGACAATCGGGTTAAGGAAGGATTATTAGGTGTTAATCCGCAAGATTTAGCCGAGTTTGGGGCAGTCAGCCACCAAGTGGCAAAACAAATGGCTGCGGGAGTTCGCGCCAGCCTCAAGACAAATTGGGGATTGAGCATTACAGGCATTGCCGGGCCCGGAGGCGGCACAGACGCTAAACCTGTCGGACTGGTTTATGTTGGTTTAGCGGGCCCCCACGGATCCGCAGAAAGTTTTGAATACCGTTTTGGCGATGCCAGAGGCCGCGATTGGATTCGGAATCTGAGTAGCTGTACGGCGCTCGATCGCCTCCGGCGTAAATTATTGTTGGCAAAAGCGTAGAAAAAATCCTACGATTGGTCAATTGTCAACAGTAAACCGTAAGCTTAAGTTTTATTTAACACTCTCTACTCCGATATAATTCGGCAATTTTCCTTTTGCCTCTTGATTATCTGTAAAGATTCGTTATGATAATAAGATAGGACTGATTGGCCAATATACTGACTCTCTCCATTGCTCAAAATATCCAGCAAGCGAGAAAGCAAGTTTGACCTTTGGTTTCAAAGTCGTGCTTGCTTATTTTCAGATATTTAGCCGTCGGTTTAGCAATCTAGACTATAAAAAAAGGAGCTATCCGTTCAATGGAAGACATTGAAAAGGTGCTGGAACAAATTAAAGAATGGGTTCGCAAGCTGATAGAAGGACTGCTGAGTCCCGATCCTGAACCGGAACTCGAACCGATTCGTATTCCTGTCAACCAACCCAGGAATCGCAGGTAGTCGGGACTGAATTAGAAGTTTGAGGTTTAAGGTTTGACGTTTGAGGTGGCAGACTGGTTGTAAATCCCATGTCAAAACTCTCATAATTTTAGTTGCGCTGGAAATTTTAAAATTGTTAAATATCCTGGTACTTCACGGCCCTAATCTGAATCTATTGGGTCAGCGAGAACCTGGAGTTTATGGTTCTGCGACTTTAAATGATATCAACAAGTTGCTAGAACGAGAAGCGCAAGCCCTCCAGGTGCAAGTCTCAATTCAGCAGTCGAATCATGAAGGGGTGTTGGTGGATGCAATTCACTCGATGTTAGGGCAGCACCAAGGCTTATTGATTAATGCTGGAGCTTATACTCATACGAGTGTGGCAATTAGAGACGCGATCGCCGCGGTGAATATCCCTGCGGTAGAAGTTCATCTGAGCAATATTTACCGGCGGGAAGCTTTTCGGCATCACTCGTTTATCGCAGCGGTGGCGATCGGGCAAATCAGCGGTTTTGGCTCAGAAAGTTATCGGCTGGGGCTGCAAGCTCTAGTTAGTTACCTGATTAAAAATTAGAAATTTACCGATGGTAGCGATCGGATGAGGGCAGGTTTTAGATGGAAAACCAGCCCTTATATGTTTGGGTTGAATTCAAATTAATCACAAGACTTTGGGGGAGCATCTCACTTATGCAGCCCTCCGCTAGAAATTGGAGCCAGGAGTCAGGAGTCAGGAGGAAAGAAGAAGAAGGAAGAAGAAGGAAGGAGCCATAATAAGTGTTTTTACAAATATGAGATGCTCCCGACTTTGGCAAAAAAGGATACCAGAAAAAATTATAAATTATAAATTACCAATTACTAACAACTAGAGTTAAATTCAAATGCGGCATTCCCTGTTGAGCAAGTTTCAAGGAACCATCCTGGGGGCAGTTTTAGGAGACTCTATAGGCCTGCAATACCAGAGGCAACTCGTGGGTATTTCCCCCCAAACAGAAGACTTGCAGCCGATTTTACAACTGACGAAACACCAACAATTGACCCTAAGAGGGGCAACATTGGCGTTGAATTCTGTCAACAGTAAAATCCCAAGTGGCAAAGACTCATCCGCATCCGGGAGACTTGCGGTAGCGTGTGCTCAAAGTTTAATTCGGTGTAGGGGTTTAGATTTAAAAGATTGGCGCGATACTTGGGAAGCATTTGCCAAGTCGGAAATCTACCATCCCCGCAACAGTGAGTTTCCAACCTTACTTAACCCTGGTGAAGCTGCCCTTGCTGCGCTGCCATCGGCGATGTTTTTTCACGAAAATAAAGCCAAGCTGCGAGAAAAAATCATGCTGGCGATAGAGGTTTGGCACAACGAAAACCAGCCAGAATGGGAAACAGCAATTTTAGCAGTAGCATTTACGATCGCCCGATCTCTCAAAGAAAGACTTGATCCCGCGACAGCGATCGAGCAAACACTTGCCTACCTGAAAACAGATAATGCCTTAACAGAGCTGCTGCTGCAAGTGCAAATACTACTAGAAAAGGGAGCCGATTTAGAAACAGCCGCCACTCATCTGTGCAAAAGCGCCACAGCTTTTCGAGAAAGACAGGGCGAAGGTGAAAAAAAATTACACACCGAGTTAATTGTCAACCCTGGAAATTTCATTCCCATTGCCTTAGCTTTCTACTGCTTTTTGAACACCCCAGAAGACTTGCGCTTGTCAGTGGTGCGTGCTGCCCGCTGTGGTATAGCCGGACAAATAACCTGCGCTTTGACAGGAGCTTTGTCTGGAGCCTATAACGGCGTTGCTGGGATTCCTGTAGAATGGCGACAGGTATCTTCGGCTGAGGTTAATTCGCTGCAGCTAGCTGAGGGCCGAGAACCCTCGCTCTGGGGAACTGGCAGCGATGTAAAAATTGTAGAGTTAGCAAATAACCTGTTTGCTGTTTGGGCAGGAGTTTACAGCCCAGATGCCGGACTGGATTCCGCAGCCCTAGCCCGATCGGTGGCTGCACCTTATGTCATTAGACCTCGTAAAATATAAAGGTTGGAGCTTTTACTGGTAAGGGCTGAATATTCAGCCACGGTAGTTCGGATAAACTCAATCAAGATGCCTAGTCAGAAATTCTGACAAAGCTGCTGGATAACAGTGATATATCTTCGACACAAATGAATACGCTCTCCTCATTGATGCGGCAGATTGAGCAGCTAGGGGCTGCGCGCTCACTGCGCCAACACATTGCTAAAGTGCAAAATGGCGACAGCAAAGCAGATACCGAGCGCGCTAGCGGGCCTCTCCTGAGCCGTTTGTCGCGCCAGAAATGGCTTCTTCCCGAGACTTTTACTACTAAATTTACAAGTAAAACCTCCAAATCAAGCCTCAAAAATCAAGCTCGTTCCCCTATGTTGGCGCTGGTAGCGGTAGTTTCCCTAAGCAGCACTCTGGGTCACCGCTTCTACAACCAGCCGAAACTGGATGTGGGGACGAAAGCTCCTCAGACGATTAAGGCTCCTGATACTGCTAGCGTCCCGGATTACAAAACTACTGAAGAACAGCGGAAAGCAGCGCGGACCGGGGCTGTAGCGATATTAATGCTAGATCCTGCGGTTGATCGACAAATTTATCAAGAATTACAACAATTTTTGCAGCAGGGAAGCGAGCTGCGGGAGGCGGTAGGCCCGTTTCCGTTTGCGAGTCCCTCGGTGCTCTCAAATGCTGCTCAGGTTTACTTGCGGGGCTGTCCCGAGTGGGAGTGGCGATCTATTGTGGCGCAAGCGGGTGACAAAAGGGCAACTTCCGAGCGATTGAGTTTGCATTCCCCGGCAATTGCTGGGGCAACAGATAACAAGTCTCAGCAAGATGCTATCGCTCAACTGCAAGCTTACAGCCGATCGGTCCGGGCGACAGAGTTTCAAAGCCTGACAGACAGTATTTCCTCTGCTCGCCGGCGCTATCTCAATGCTGTGGAGGCGCTGGGAAAACCGTCGGTTGTGGGGCTCCCACAGATTTACGATACTTCGCTGTTTGATTTATCGGCTCCAGCTTGGCAGAAAACCCAAACCGGTATGAGTCGGGCGGCAAAAAGGATGGTGGCTCAAGGTATCGCCCAGGGGTTGCCAAAAGAGATTTTGAAAGAAGCCGTGAAGCTGCAAGTGGCAGATGAAGTCCCGTTAGATTCGCAAGCTTTGGCGGTGGAGGGTTTAACAGCGATTTTGCAGCCCAATCTGGTGAGAGATCCCGAGGAAACCAAACAGCTAGCTGAATTAGCGGCGCAAAAGGTGAAACCGGTGATGATCGCAGTAGATCAGGGCGAAATAATTGTTGCACAAGGAAAAGAGATCTCGCAGGAAGATTTCGTGTTGCTGGACTATTTTGGTTTAAGCCGGCGGGGGGTGAATTGGCTGGGGCTGACGGGTTTTGTTTGTTTAGTCGCGGGGGCAATTGCGATCGTACTACTGGTGGAAAGGCACTACCGCTTGCGCCGCAGAGATCATTTGCTATTGCTGCTGCTGACTTTGAGCGCGCCAGTGCTGGTGAGTTTGGGGCTGCCTTGGACGAGTTTGCCCGCGATCGGGATTTTAGCGGGCGGCTTCTACGGTTCGGCAGTGGGAGTGACTGTGGTGGGGCTGCTGTCGGCGCTGCTGCCCGTTGGCTTAAATGTGGACTTGATTCATTTGGTGGCTAGCGGGGCGGGGGGATTGCTGGGTGCTTTTATGGCCGGGCGGCTGCGATCGCGCGAGGAATTGGCTCTTTTGGGCGTGGCTGTCGGCTTGGCTCAGGGCAGCGTTTATCTGGTGGGGACTTTGATTGCCAGCGCGGCTGCCGGTGCAATTTGGTACGTCGTACTGGGTACGGTGGGCGCGCAAAGTTTGGCCGGTTTGGCTTGGAGCGTTGTGGCGATCGGCATCAGCCCTTATTTGGAACACGTTTTTGACTTGATTACGCCGATCCGGCTGGCGGAACTTGCCAATCCCAACCGCCCGCTGTTGAAGAAATTGGCTGCCGAGGCTCCGGGGACTTTTCAGCACACGCTGTTTGTGGCGAGTTTGGCGGAGGCTGCGGCCCGGGAACTCGGCTGCAATGTTGAGCTGGTCAGAACAGGCACATTATACCACGATATTGGAAAAATGCACGACCCGCTCGGATTTTGTGAAAATCAAATGGGCGGGGCCAACAAACATGATGAAATTAATGACCCTTGGGCGAGCGCGGAGATTATTAAAAAGCACGTTACCGAGGGTTTGGTGATGGCGCGGAAGCATCGATTGCCGAAGGCAATTCAGGCGTTTATTCCCGAACACCAAGGTACAATGTTGATTGCTTATTTCTACCACCAAGCGCAGCAAATTGCTGCCAAAGAAACAGAAGATTTAAAGATTGCTTTGCCAGATGCGGATAATTCAAAGTTAACAATCGCAAGTCGCCAAGTGAGGGAGGAGGATTTTCGCTACGATGGGCCGATTCCCCAGTCGCGGGAAACGGGGATTCTGATGCTGGCGGATTCTTGCGAGGCAGCTTTGCGATCGCTCAAGGATGCTACTCATGAAGAGGCTTTGAATATGGTTAATCGGATTTTGAGGGCTCGCTGGCAGGATAATCAGTTGATTGATTCGGATTTAACGCGGGAGGATATGTCTCTAATTGCGGAGATTTTTGTGCGGGTTTGGGAACAGTTCAATCACAAGCGGATTGCTTACCCCAGTGCAGTTTTCACTCCCAGGTAGGCGGAAACTTTTAGTTATGAAAAATCTGTTCGCATTTCAGTTGTGAATGAGATTTCATTGCGATTTGCCCCGCAAATAGCCATGCACTTCAGGATTGTTACTGACAATTACCATAGTTTGTTTGATTCGTCAAAATTCCCAAGAGTGGATATCTCTTTCGCCGGCTAGGTGCGATCGCAATTTTTGCCAGTCTGGGGCATCGATCGCATTGGCAAAAGCGATGATAGTATCTACAACCCCAGCGCAGTCAACAATCCAGCGGATTTCTGGCCGTTCCTACATCACAAATAAATTTTGTGAGTTGTGAGTTCAAAAGATTTTAATTTTTAACCGCAGATGAACGCGGATAAACGCCGATTTTTTATGTTAATTTTATCCTTTGACTCCCGCAGCAGTTTCTGTTGGCACAATGTATTTTTGCAAAAGCAAAAATAGTCCTAAAACTGGAACAATAGAAATAATAGAACCCGCCGCAACTAAACGCCAATCTAAAGAAAATGTCCCGGCTAAATTGGCTACGCCTAAAGGTAAAGTGTAATATTCCGGCCTGTCTAAAACTAGCAGTGGCCACAGAAAGTCGCTCCAAGAACCGATAAATACGAAAATTCCTAGGGTGACTAAAGCTGGCTTAATTGCGGGAATCATGACGTGCCACCAAATGCCTAATTCGCAGCAGCCGTCGATGCGGGCGGCTTCTTCTAGTTCTTTGGGAACTGCTAGAAATGCTTGTCGTAATAAAAATATCCCGAAGGCTGAGGCTAGCCCTGGAAAGATTACGCCTAAATAACTATTTTTTAGTCCGAGTTGTACTGTCAATATGTATAGGGGAATCATGACTATTTGGAAGGGAATCATGATTGTGGAAATGATTGTGATTAAGATGGCTTCGCGGCCGCGAAAGTTGAGTCTGGCTAAGGGGTAAGCGGCGAGGGCGCAAAAGAGGACGTTGATGCTAACTGTGAGGCCGGCAATTAGGGTGCTGTTGAACAGGTAGCGGCCGAAGGGGTTGGTTTGCCAAACTTTGATGAAGTTTTCGAGGGTTGGCTGTTGTGGCCACAGTTGCGGGGGAAATTGAAAGATGTTTTCGTTGGGGGATTTGAGAGAGGTACTGAGCAGCCACAGCAAGGGAAACAGCATTAAAAGTGCGATCGCGCTCATGAGGCTGTACGTCCACAGGGTGCTCCACGGCGATGGAGTGTGGTTTGGGGAATTTGATTTTTTAGTTTTGAGATTGTTCATTGTTGGGATATGATGATAAGTCCTTGCTTCGTGAGAAGCCTTGTTGTCCATAAGGGGATTATTGCCATGAAACCGTTTATTTACGAAACTATGTACATTCTGCGCCCTGATTTGGGTGAAGAAATGACAGACCAGGCGATCGCTAAATATCAAACTATTTTGCGCGATCAAGGTGCTGAAAACATCGAAACTCAGCACCGCGGCAAGCGCCGTTTGGCTTACGAAATCGGCAAGCACCGGGACGGAGTATACGTTCAAATGAACTATACAGCTCCGGGCGCTGCAATTTTTACCCTGGAGCGCGCGATGCGTCTGAGCGAAGAAGTGATTCGCTATTTGACTATCAAGCAAGATGTGCCAGATGCACCTGAAGCGGAAGCGGAAGCTGAAGTCGCCGAGTAGCGATCGTGTCAACTTAACGTCTTATGTAGTACCAGTCTACTGTTTGACGATTAGGGCAGCTTACTTCTGGGCCCCGGCACGCCTTTCTTAAGGGCTACGCTGTATACACAACTTGAAAAACTAACGTCAGAGCCTTTCGCTCCCCCTGGCATCCTCCTGAACAAGAGGCTAGGGGGATCTCTGGGATTGTGGGTAAAGCATAGTTTTTTAGGGGCGGGGCTTGATGTTAATTGAAATTATAAGTAGGTAAGCGGGATTAAACCGAGCTATGTAACAATATGTAAACAGGCCTAACTTAGCCACGCTTAGGGTTAAGGATACTTTACAATCCTTAACATAAGTGTGTTTTACAGTGCCTACCTACTTACTAGATTTACAAAATTACGAAAGTGCTTTAATCTTTAAACAGTGAGGATTAAATGCTACCTAAAAAAACTTCATGATTAGAAAAACCGTTCATAGGTTCATCACGTTAGTATTAGCAGGATTTCTATGGGCGATTAGTGGCGAGTGCTGGACATCGCGAACTTTAGCACAAATCCATCCTCATGTTTTTTATGTTGCACCAAATGGCAGTGATACAAATAACGGTTCACTTGAGCATCCTTGGTCAACAATTAATCACGCAGCGTCGGTATTAAAAGCTGGTGAAACAGTTTATATTCGGGCTGGAAATTATCGCCTCACCGAACAAATTCAAGCTAAAAATTCAGGGACAGAAAAGGCTTGGATTACTTATCGAGCCTATCCTGAAGAACGAGTTATTATTGATGCGGATGCAGTTAAAGTAGAGCCTCCCTCTGGTAAGAAATCCCATTATCCTCACGATCAAGGTGCATTTTTGTTACAAAATGTTAGTTATATTCAAGTCGAAGATTTAGAAGTTATTAATTCTCATAATTCTGGGATTACAGTTAGAAAGAGCCATTTTATTAACCTTTATAATAATAAAACAGAAAATACGTTTTCTCCAGGTATTGGTGTTTGGTGGGGCGATCACTATAAAGTAATGGGAAATACGGTTATTAATGCAAACGACATGAAGATGGCTGACTTTTTAAATGATTTCCCAGAAGCTCCCCATGAAGCAATTTCAATCGGTGGGGTTGAAGATTTTGAAGTTGCTTATAACTTAGTTAAGGATGGGAAAAAAGAAGGGATTGATGTTAAAGAAAAGAGTAAATATGGAACCGTCCATCATAACTATATTCACCACATGGCACGACAAGGATTATATGTGGATAGCTGGTTTGGAGTCTTAGAAGATGTTGAGGTCTTTAATAATGTTGTTCATGATTGTAATGGGGCAGGGTTTGCTTTATCAGTAGAAGGAGGTTCAGAAGCAAAAAATATTCGATTTCACCATAACTTAATTTATGATAACTGGGGAACCGGAATTCTCTTTGCCCGATGGGGAAATGATGGGTTACGGCATAATATTAAAATTTATAATAATACGGTTCATCATAATGGTTATGGTAAACCGAACCCAGGAGATAGCTTTTTTTGGATTACGGGAGGGTTATATTTATTTTCTAATAATCTTCAAAATGTTGAAATCAAGAATAATATTTTTAGCAAGAATAGGGGATTTCAAATCGGTTATAGCGATCGCTATTTGGCGGCTAACTCTGACACCGAAAATATTTTTAGTCAAAAAGATATTGAGATTAGCCAGAACTTAATCTTTGGAGAAAATAACACCACCCGTCCGATTTATGCTGGATGGCTTCCTGATAACTATGCGAATATCTATGGAACTAATGGAATTGCTGCCGTCAGAGAAGAACCTCAATTTATTAATCCTGAAGAAGGGAATTTTTACTTAAAATCTCCGGTCAGTAACCCAACCCCATTAACTGCTAATTCTCAAACATCTCAGATGAGAGTGGGAGCTTTTCCCAATGGAGAAAAACCCGATTTTTGGTGGCAGGGTAAGTTTCCACCTCAATTTCCTGATTTACCCCAATAAACCCTTCATTAAAATAAGTTGTCTCTGTAAGAATTAATTTTTAATAGTTGTATTAAGTACCTAAACAAAATTAATTACACAACTCAATAATAATGATTTAAGTAGGTAAGCGGGATTAAACCGAGCTCTGTAACAATATGTAAACATGGCTAACTTAGCCACGCTTAGGGCTAAGGATACTTTACAATCCTTGACATAATTGTGTTTTACAGCGCCTACCTACTTAGCTACTTATTAAATTTACTGTTAACTAAGGCAAATTCTACTCCCTTGAGAGACAAAATTATGCATCTATAACTTTGAACCAAACTATAAAGTTATTTTGCCCCTTGGCAATTAGGTAGGCGCTAAAATGTGGCACTTAGAAGACGAATATTGTCAAATTTTGCCAACTGCTGCTTGAGGTTGGGCCTGAATCCACGAGCCAAAGCTCGATCGCACTCCCTGCAACCTCGATCGAGATTCTCGCCCCATAGCCCAATTGTAAAGTTTTGTGACAATTTTTATTTGGTAGCTTTAGATACAGAATTGTCTGTTATAGTGATAGAAGAGAAGAAAAAACAAGCCCAACATTAATCTAAAGAATACGGAGGAACCGCATATGTCTACCGAAAATCAAGCTCGCTCTCTGATGATGCGCCACCACCAACTTGTGAAGAACCGTCAGCAATCCATGCTCAACCGCACCGCCACCGAAGTCGGGATGGAAGATACGCACTACTGGGGTCACATTCAAGGCAAACCGCAGCCCAGCTTTCAAGCCAGTTACGATCGCAGCAACGCCACTATGAGCTAGGGCAAACTCAATTTCGACAATTGTCTACGAAGTTATTACCTATAATTTGGAGAAATCAGTTATGTCCACTCAAGAACAAGCCCGCAACCTGATGATGCGCCATCAACACGTCGTCAAAAACCGTCAGGAATCCATGCTGAGCCGTGTGGCTGCTGAAGTTGGTTTAGATGCTGGTTCTCCAGCGAGTATCGATCGCAAATAACTCCTTTTTTCAACGGCGAGATAGTTGAATCGAGTTTGTTGTTTGCCAGTTAAAAATTAATAATGTCAATTACAAAACCGTCGCGACTTCTTCTTGAGTTCTAACTCTAGATTGGAAGCCGCGATTAGTTTTATGGGGAATTGGGAATTGGGAATGGGGAATGGGAAATTGGGTTCAAAAGAATCTAAAATCTAAAATCGTTCGACTGAGCGCTCACGCCGAAGTCTAAAATCTAAAATCTAAAATCTAAAATCTAAAATGGTATAATCCCCTTTCAGCAGATTGAAGGCTACTAGGGAGGTCATGATGTCGGACTGGAAAGAAATTGACGGCGGAGTTACAGCACCCAGAGGGTATCGAGCATCGGGAATTACAGCGGGTTTGAAGCCTTCAGGCTTGCCAGATTTAAGTTTAATTTTGTCAGAGGTGGACGCGATCGCCGCCGGAGTCTTCACAACCTCCACTGTCCGGGCCGCTTGCGTGGACTACTGCCGCCAGCGTTTGCAAGCTAAACCCAGCGCGAAAGCAATTTTGTGCAATGCGGGACAAGCTAATGCTGCTACTGGCGAACAAGGTTTGGCAGATGCCCTCGAAAGTGCCAAATTGTTGGGAGAAGCGCTGAATATTCCTCCAGAATCTATTCTTTTGGCCTCCACTGGCGTCATCGGACAGCGGATAAAAATGGAGCCGCTGAGGGCGGGAATTCCCCGATTAGTTGCTGAGGCATCGGAAACTGGTTCCGATGCGGCGGCTAAGGCTATTTGTACGACTGATTTAGTGCCGAAAACGATCGCCCTGGAAACCATGTTTGGCGATCGACCCGTCCGCATCGGCGGCATTTGCAAAGGTTCGGGAATGATTCACCCGAATATGGCAACAATGCTGGCATTTGTAACTTGCGATGCAGCAGTGTCATCGCATTTGTGGCAAGAAATGGTGAGTCGGGCGGCTAACAGAAGTTTCAATCAAATTACTGTTGACGGCGATACCAGTACCAACGACTCGCTAATTGCTTTGGCAAACGGCCAATCCCGCACGCCCGCAATTACAGAAATGGGGGCGGATGCTGAAAAATTAGAAGCGATGCTGACAGAAGTTTGCGTGCATTTAGCAAAGGCGATCGCCCGTGACGGCGAAGGTGCAACTTGTTTGGTGGAAGTGCAAGTTAGCGGCGCGCTGGATGAAGTTTCTGCGAGTAAAATTGCCAAAACAATTGTCGGTTCTTCTTTGGTGAAAGCTGCTATTTTCGGACGCGATCCGAATTGGGGCAGAATTGCGGCGGCGGCTGGGCGCGCTGGTGTCGCTTTCGATCAAGAGAATTTGCGGATTCAATTGGGGGATTTTTTGATGATGGAAAACGGACAACCTAAAGAGTTCGATCGCGCTGCTGCAAGTAATTATATGAAAGCGGCTGCTGAGGGGGAATATTTGAAGGCTGATACGGTTGTAATTCAGGTTAGTGTCGGGAATGGTAGCGGTTTTGCGAAAGCTTGGGGATGCGATTTGAGTTACGACTACGTGAAGATTAATGCGGAGTATACGACTTAAATAAGTCCAGGCGGTTACAAGTCCGGGCGGTTAGAAACCGCGCCTACACAAACAAAACCAGACGAGAGAAAGTTGAAGGCAAATTTCACACAATTTAAACTCAACTTCCCCCCGTGGGGGGAAATTTAAAAATTTGAAACCTTTACTCACCGAGTTAACCTCAGCTTTTTTGCTCCTCATTTTAAAATCGCTGAAGCCCTTACCAAGATAAGCTTTTTATGATTTTAACAAAAGAGCGCTAAAAATCTTATTCAGACTAAGTTTCAAGACTTTTTTAGCTTATTATTAATAAGTCTAATATAAAGTTTGAAAACACGCCCTAACCAAAACTATCGGAGACAAACACATAGCCGCCGCCATATCCAACATTATCATCCACTAATATTAAGCCCTCGTTACCCTGCGGATCGCCACTCTGAGCAAGTCCATAATTGACCACGCGCAACAACCGCTGCGGCGTAAACGATTCTAATTCCACAAAATTGCCTGCCTCCAGCCACGCTAGTTCTTCTGCTGTTAAACCTTGCCTTACGGCATCGGGTAGTTGACGGGCTGTTTGTGCCATTGTTTGAGATTGCTGCACAAACATATCGCGGGTTGCTAAGATTTGACGGGGAGAAATTCCCAAATCAAAAATTGTCACCGCTTGATTCGCAAACCAGTTTGGATTAGTTCGCAGTTGATTTACCAAGCGAACTCCTGCAGGGCTCGCATTGTGCAGCGCATAAACTTTCAAATCGGCATTGCGCCGCAGCATTTCAATCACGGTACTGAAGATGCTTTGGGGATAGCCACTAATACTAAGAATCGCGCAGTTGTTTTCAAAATGGACGTTGTTGGCAATTAGGAATTGAGCTATTTCGTCACTGTCACAGATAATTGCGCGATCGAAGCTGTAGGCGCTGACTTCGCGATCGATGGTGGCGGGTAAAGCTTCTTGACGAGGTGCAGGGAGCAGTTTTTCTAATGTGCCGTTCACTGTTTGCCAGTCTCGCAGCCATTTATCGCTCTGCGCTTGATTAACGATAAATATTTCACCCGTTATCTGTTGACGATTTTTTTGTGAAATGCTGAGCCAGTAGGAAAATAGTCCTAGTGCAGAGGCTGCGATGTATCCTGGAAAATAATTAAATATCAAGCTTCCTGAAATCCCTGTTACTAAAATAATTATTCCTAAAGTTTGTAAATTTGTGGCATTAACTTTTCTGCTGCGAACACTTTGCTCGGTAGATTGGCTGTTCGCGAAAAATCCCCGAATCCAAATAATATTGAAAACTGTCCACACTATCAAAAATCCCGCAGTGTCAGAAAAGATAGAGCTAATGAATATACCGCCAAAGTTTACCAGGAAAAAGCTCTGGACTAAATATGCTAAAATCCAGTTCCAGAGGTTAGATGAGGTGCGATTTTTTAGCCGTTGATCTATCAAATACAAAAACTGTTTGGGCGTAAAAAATAACATATTCTGGCTGGAAATATCTTCGATCGCATTTTTGAAAAAGGGATCGGTGAATGCCAACTTTTTATCAGTGACGGTAGTGGGTTCAAACACAAACGGATGGTTGCACCGTTTACAGCGACCTGAGTTGCTTGTACGATCGCGCAAATTGTTATCGGTATTACACTGGACGCATTTCATTCCCATTTGGGTTACTCCTGATTGATTTAATGGATTTATATCGTTGACGGTTGTTTTGGAATGGTTTTACCGCAGAGGGCGCAGAGGGCGCAGAGGAAGAGAAGAGAGATAACTTCGTTACAACTGATATCTTGCACCATTGTCAGCAACAGGCTTTTCGGCCTGTTCCACAATAGAATTTATTTATTTTGGAACAGGCATCTTGCGTGATCTGAGTCTTTTATAAACGGGCTCTCCGGCCCGTTCCACAAGAGAATTTATTTATTGTGGAACAGGCATCTTGCCTGTTCTTGAGAATGGTGTAACATCTCAGGTTTAAAAGATTTGCCCGTTTAACAAGATAGAATAGTCTTCTCGCTGTCGAATTAATCGATCGCCCTTAGCATCAATCAACACCTCAGCAGGGCGGGGGCGGTGCAGAAAATGCGACGACATCGCATAGCCGTAAGCCCCGCTATCCAAAATCGCGATCGCATCTCCAATTTTGAGTTTCGGTAGCCAACAGTTGCGCCCCAAATAATCCCGCGAATAAGTTGTGTTGCCGCAAATATCCGTTTCATGTCGCGATACATCGTCGGTTTCCCAAGTTGCGATCGCCCGATAGCCACCGTGCACCGCAGGCACGGATAGATTTGATACAGTCGTATCCACCCCGACAATTTGCCGCGCGCCCAACCACTTCACCGACACAACTTTCGCAAGCAAAACGCCACAACCTGCGATCGCCGATCGTCCCGGTTCAATCACCAACTCGATCGGGCGAGATAGCGCACTCAATCGTTCAGTAATCGCCGCACCAAACTCCCGCCAGTCAAACACCGCACCGCCTCGATAGGGATAGCCAAAACCACCGCCAAAATCAAGGGTTCGCCAATCTGGCAACTGTTGGGCGATCGCAATTAGCCGATCGATCGCCTGCGTAAAAGCACTCGTGGCGTTAGTTCCAGTCCCCCGATAAAAATGCAATCCGGTAATCCTCAACCCCTGCTGCTGCGCTATTTCGTTGGCTTTCTCGAATTCGGCGGGACGCACTCCAATCCGACTGTCTCCCGTCAATTCCGGTGAGTTGAGGCGCAGTCCGATTTCGGCAGGGATTGATCGCGGTTGACTCGCGGAATATTCGCATAAATCCTGGAGTTGCGACAGACTATCGAAGTTAAATCGATCGATCTTCCATTCAATCAATTGCTGAATATCCGCCCTGTTGAGGTTACTGCCCGTATAGACAATGCGATCGCTCGTAAAACCCGCTTTCAGCCCCAAAAAAACATCCCCCGGTGTATTCGCGTGTAGCCCCCAACCAGCCTGCTGAATCAATTGCAACAGAGCAATATTGCCGTTGGTGACGCTAGCAAAATGAAACTGAACGTGCGGATAGTTGATCGATCGCGTAATATGCTCAAGGGTTTCATGGAGGATCTCGGCCTGATACACATATAAGGGCGAACCATAAGTTGACAAAAGTCGCTTAGCCATTGCTTCGGAGAACGGCGGCGAATGTATTTTGGTTTCATTCTGTAGCAAAGATTCAGTCATATAGAAGAAGTTCGGCAACGGATTATTTAACGGATGTAACGGATGTTTGGCAACGGATTTTGTAAGGGATTTAACGGATGTTTGGAACAAGGAAGATTGTAAAATCAACTGTCAACTGTCAACTGTCAACTGTCAACTGTCTTCGATATTTCCAAATGCGTTGTCCGATCGCCGGTGGCAACCAAAACACATGATCCAGCGATCGCTTGCCCGGAATTTCGCCTAAAACCTCGGTTCGCCATGCCTGCCACATCAGCAGCAGCCAGAGATTATTGCCAATATAGCGATCGCGCATAGCAACTCCGAGTTGTCCCGATAACATCGAGTCAGCCAAATGGGGCTGCCAGCAATTTTGCGATCGCAACAGATTCGGATTCAGCCGATCGCCGATCGCAGCCCAAAACTCCCGGTAATACCAAACCTTCAACGGGACTCCCATCCCGCGCTTTTCCCGCCAGACAATTTCCGGCGGCAGCCAGCGTTCGGAGGCTTTTTTAAGGATGTATTTTTCGCACGCACCTTGCAGTAGCAGCTCGCCAGGGAGTTGAAACGTCCATGCTGTGAGGTCGGGGTCGCAGAAGGGCGATCGCACCCACAAACCGCAAGCAAACGCCAATGCCGTTGCCCTCGGCTGAATATTTTGGGCACCTTTGAGCATCAGTGAAGCCCGCCGCAGCCTCGCTAGCAGGGAAGGACAGGTTTCGGGATCGATCGCGTCTTGCAGGTAAACGCTCAAATCGTGAGACTGGATGCGATCGAGCATTTCTGGCGAAAAAATCTGTTTTTCATAACCATAAAATCGCTGAAACGTCCGCAAATACTGCTGTTCAAAGGTTTCTACTCCGGCGGGATGTTCTGCACTGTAAACTCCGTGTGCAATCAAAGGCTTGTTTGTCCATCCAGCAAATAGCTGATCGCCATTCTCGCCATTGAATACAACTCGCACGTCTTGCGCCGCCGCCTGTTTGAGCAAAAACAGTGCAGCCGTCGTGCCGTCTCCATAGGGTAAATCGAGGGCTTTGGCGGTTGGCTCGATCGCCCGCAACACTGCATCGCCCGTCGCCACCACTCGGATCAGCGGAATCTGGAAAAAGTCCGCCACCTGTTGGGCGTAGGGGAGTTCGGAATAGGCTTCGACACCAAAATCGAGGGCATAGGCGCGCACCTGCAAGCCTGCTTTCACTAGCAGCGCCGTCACCAGGGAAGAATCGATGCCACCGGAGAGTAAAACGCCCACGGGTTCGTCGATCGGCAAATCGGCCACTTGTCGATCGATCGCCTGTTGCAACAGCCCTTGCAATTGTGCGATCGCCTCATCCTCACGGCGCAGTAGTTGGGGCGCTTCTTGCCAAGCCGATTGCAGCGATCGCACTTTCGGCCGATCCTTAACATCGGCGATTTCCCAAATTATCTCGGTTCCGGCTGCTACGGATGCAATTTGCTCGATCGCAGTTAACGGTGTGGGCACGTAGGAAAAGCAAGCATAGCTGTGGAGGGCGATCGGGCTAATTTGAGGGGAAGCAATCAGCGTTAGCAGCAATTGCATCCGCGTCGAAAACCAAATAGTTTCTCCCAACTGCATCCAGTACAACGGCACTCGCCCAAACGGATCGCGCCCCAGCCGTAGGTGTCCCGCTTCCACCGCCGCCCAAGCATCTCCCGGAAAATCGGTTGGCCCAAATCGCCCGCAAGCATTCAGCGTCACTGTGTCAGCCGTGAGTAGAGATGCAGAGGCGATCGCCCATTCGGATAATTTGCCCTGCCGAATGCAGTAGTCTGGGGCTAAACGGCTGAGCGTTTTTGTGCGATCGTCCAGTCCCCAATAGCCGATAAAATGTGAAGGTTTGTCGATCGCACCCATCTATTTCACCGTGAAAGGTTCACTGCTGATGACGCGCCCATCCAGGGACATCCGAACTTCCCATTTGCCTGGGGCTGCAGCAGATCCGAGATCGTAAAAGCAGTGGGTATTCCAAACCGCAGTATTGATGGTGCGAGTTTGATACCTGCCCTGATGCACAGTTTGACCGCTAGAATTAATCCAGTCGCATTGTAAAGACAACTCACGACCGATCGGAGCATTTTGCAACGTCACCTGGTAGTAAACGCGGGGATTGATTTGACGGTTGACTTGAGTAAGGCTGTCACCGCCCTTTTGAGATAGGGCAATTCGGTCTTCTCCTCCCACAACTTGAGCAGTTTTTTGTTGCTGATTTTGCCCGAACAGTACACCTATACCGATCGCAGAAATGACAACAACTGTCGAGGCGATCGCGATCCAGCGGTTGCGTCGCTGCTGTTTTTCTAGGACTTCGCGGCGGCGCATTTGGGCGATCGCATCTTCTAAAAGCTCATCAGGCAGATTCAACTCCCGTAAAATTTCTCTTACCTGATCTGGGGCCAATTCTAACTCGCGCTGCTGCGATAACTTGTCGATCTCAGCGATCACCTGTGCTAATTGAGTTTGAGTAAGTCGAGGTTCCATAAAGTTTTTTCCAGTTAAAATTAGATATATAAATCACCCCTCTCTTCTCTTCCTCTGCGCCCTCTGCGCTCTCTGTGGTTAAATTATCCATATTATTCAATAAATAGCTCTCAAAGTCAATTCATAAAAATCATAACCTTAACCTCATAAAATTCATATTTATAGTCCTGGACGCATCGGGGCTCATGCAAACCCGGGTTTTTTGTGGGAGTGTGTCTAGGACTGACTTATATAAAATCCAGACTAGGAAACTCTTCTACTTTTTGGGAATCAGTTAAATTCCACTTTCCTGAATCTATTGTTTCCTGCTGGCGATTCAACCAAATTGCGTTTAATCCGGCATTTTTAGCACCACAATAATCTGCTTTGAAGCTGTCGCCGATATGCAACACATTCTCGGCAATGCAGTTGTGCTTTTGCAAAGCTGCGGTAAAAATTTGAGAGTCGGGTTTTGCCGCACCAACTTCGGTAGAAATTGTCACTGATGTGAAATATTCAGCTAAATTTAGTGCTTTTAATACTGCATAAAGTCGCGAATCGAAATTCGATACTACTGCTAATTCAATCCCTTGTTGCTGCCACCTATTTAATGCTGGCAATACGTCGGGATAGACAAACCAAGGTTCGGCGGTGGCAAAATGAGCGTAGAGTTCCACAAAGAATGTGGAAAAGTCTGAGAATTGATTGAAAACGCCTGCTATTTGAAAAGCGTTCGCGCAAACTGCTTGCCACCATTCAAATTCTAGCTGGGGAATTTGGGCTAATTCTTTTCCGGGAAATGCCATCGGATTTGAGTGGGCAAAACTTTGGAAAAATGCTGCATTTAACTCTTCGTTAGAAACAGTTACTCCCCAACTGCGGGCAAATTTTCCGTAGACTTCGCCGACGCTGCCACGCACGTCAAATAGCGTCCCTGCGGCATCGAGAAAAATAATTTTGGTCATTTGAGAAGAAAAAGGGAAGAGGAAAGAGGACTTATCGCACATCCGGTTGCATCGGAATGATTTAACCACAGAGGACACAGAGAGCACAGAGGAAAAGAAGAGAAGAGAAGAGAAGAGAGATTTGAGTAATTCCTTCTTTGTTCTTCCTTTTTCCTTCTTCCTTCTAATTAGTTGTTTGCGGATTTACTACACCGGAATGATTGGCAATGTTGCCTGCAGGTTCAAATCTGCCTCCTAAATACTTGGCTAGGAATTCTTCGGCGATCGCAAAAAAGTGCAGCCGATTTTCTGGCCGCGCAAATCCGTGTCCTTCATCTGTATAAAGCACGTATTCTACAGGTTTGCCGGCTTGCTTCATGGCATTGACAATTTGCTCGCTTTCTGCTTCTTTCACTCGCGGGTCGTTGGCACCTTGGGCGATTAGTAAAGGTTTCTGGATGCGATCGACAAAAGATAAAGGGGAGATCGATTTCAGAAACTCTGGTTCTGTTTCCAAATTGCCGACGCGGTGATACAGACTTGCTTTTCTCGGTTCCCAGTAAGGGGGAATAGTTTGCAGCAGTGTAATCAAATTGCTTGGCCCGACAATATCGACGGCGCAGGCAAAAACATCGGGACTAAAAGTCAATCCGACTAAGGCGGCATAACCACCGTAGGAACCGCCCATAATTGCAATTTTATCCTGTAGGGCAATTCCTGTTTCTACCAGCCAATTTACCCCATCTAGCAAGTCGTCGTGCATTTTAGCGGCCCATTCGCGATTGCCGGCATTGAGAAAGGCTTTGCCGTAGCCGGTGGAACCGCGAAAATTGATTTGCAAAACGGCGTAACCCCGGTTTGCCAGCCATTGGGCTTGTGGGTTGTAACCCCAGGTATCGCGTGCCCAGGGGCCACCGTGAACTAGCAAGACGGCAGGTACTGGTGTGGCGACACCAACCGGTTTTGTCAGGTAGCCGTGAATGGTTAAACCATCTCTTGCGGTGTAAGAAATGGGTTCCATTGATGATAGTGGTAGCCCTTCGAGTTTGGGTTGGTTGCTGAACAGAAAGGTGAAAGTTTTGGAAGTGCGATCGTACACATAGTAGTAAACTGGACCGTCGTCTGTCCTGTAAGCGATTAGCCAAGTAGTGTCGGCGAGGTTGCGGCTGGTAATGGAGAATTCGCCGGGACGGAATTTGCCGAGATGCTCAAAATCCTCTGCTATGCTTTGGTCTAAAATCCGCCACTCTTGCTTGTCCTTGTAGAAGGAAACCGCCTGAATCTCTCGCTTGGTGGGGTGTACGACAATATCCCCGACATCGTATTCTGGATCAGAGGCGAGATCAGTTTCTTGCTTGGTTTCCAAATCTAGCGCGATCAAACGTTCCGCGTTAGCATCGTGATCGCCTCGGATGTAGAGAATTTTGCCGTTTTCTGAGAACATGACGGCACCGCCTTCGTCGTCGGGGCCCCAGCTTCGCAGGCTTTCCCAAGACTTGTCCGCAGTTTCCCTCCATAGCAATTCTTTACCGCCCTCGGCAGTTGTGGCTGTGGCCGCCCGCACTTGAAATTGGGCATCAGCAGCCCAATTAACGATGTTTCCTGGGTTGTCGGTGTCGAGTTCAACGGCACCGTTTTGCAGGTTGATGCGGTAAAGATCGTGTTTGCGCCGATCGCTGATGTTGATTCCCACTAATATTTCATTGGGGAAGTTGCGGTTAAAGGCGATCAGATGAGCTCGAACACCTTGAAATGGTGTCAAGTCGCGAACCTGGTTTGACTGGATATTGACTGAGAATAAATGCCATTTTTCATCACCATCAATATCTTGCTGATAAATGAGTTCTTCGCCACTGTAAGTCCACAAAAAGATGCGGATGCCGCGTTTTTTATCTGCTGTCAGTTGGCGATCGTCTGCTTGACCGACGGTACGCAATTGCACTTGCAAGACGTTGTGTTCATCGGGTGCAATGTAGGCGATATACTTGCCGTCGGGTGAAAGTTTGGGGCTAGTTTTTTCGGGGTTTCCAAACAGAATTTCCCGCTCGATTAGCGGTGGAAGTTCTGTTTTTGGCTGTTGAATTGTAGGAGTTTGCATTTTTTATTGTACCTAATATTTTCTATAGGAACGGGCAAGATGCCCATTCCACAAGAATATTGAATTTTTTGGGAACGGGCAAGATGCCCATTCCACAAGAATATTGAATTTTTTGGGAACGGGCAAGATGCCCATTCCACAAGAATAT